>CAUCSW010000050.1 GCA_958445555.1 uncultured Clostridia bacterium
GCTCTGACCGAGGGAACGAACACCGAGCTTCAAAAGAAGCCCGCCGACCCGCTTCTTTTCAACAAAAACAAGTGGCTTATGGCTCATGTCGACAACAAAGAGCTGATCGAAGAGGGAGCGTTTCCCGGCATAACGGGAGAAAATTACTGTCTTTGACCGACCGAGCCCGTCTTTATATAAGTAAGGCGGCGACACGGCACAAAGGCGGCAACAAAAAGCAAAGTAAAAATAAAACAACATAAAATCAGAAACGGAGATACACCGATGAAAGCAAGAATACCCGGAGCGGGCGGACAATCCCGTGCAGCAATGCTGCAGCAGGTCCAAAAGGCGCAGGAGGATATGCAGACCCTGCAGGCTCAGCTTGAAGAGACCGAATACGAAGGCTCTGCGGCGGGAGGTCAGGTGACGGTCGTCGCCGACGGCAAACACAGGGTCAAGAAGATCACCATATCCCCCGAGGTCGTTGACCCGGAGGACACCGAGATGCTTGAAGACCTCGTTTGTGTGGCGGTAAACAACGCAATAGAGAAGGCGTCCTCCGACTACGATGAGAAGATGTCCGCGATAACGGGCGGGCTCAACATTCCGGGACTTCTCTGATAAGAGTTTGGAACAAGAGGTAGAAAATGTCATACATCGTTCCTTCTCTCGAACGCCTTACCGACTGCTTCGCCGCGCTGCCCGGAATAGGAAGAAAAACCGCGTCGCGGCTTGCAATGTACATTCTGACCTCGCCCGAAAAGACGGCGAAGAGCTTTGCCGAAGCAATGGTCTCGGCGAGAGAGAACATAAAGTATTGTAAATGCTGCCAGAATCTGACCGATTCGGCGGTGTGTCCCGTTTGCGCGTCACCGACCCGCGACCGCTCGCTGATATGCGTCGTTGAGCAGCCGCAGGATGTAATGGCTTTTGAGCGTATGCGGGAGTACAACGGTCTTTATCATGTTCTTCACGGTGCGATCTCCCCTATTGACGGCGTCGGCCCCGACGACCTCAAGATCAAAGAGCTTATGACCCGATTATCGGATGACACCGTCAAGGAAATAATTATTGCGACCGATCCCACGGTCGAAGGCGAGACCACCGCGAGTTACATTTCGCGTCTTGTAAAGCCGCTCGGCATAAAGGCGACCCGCCTTGCCTACGGAATACCCGTGGGCGGCGATCTTGAATATGCCGACGAAGTGACGCTGGCAAGGGCTTTCGAAGGACGCAACGAGTTATAAAGACTGCCGCGCGGTAGATTTCGTTTGACCGTCTCGCCGCCTGCCTTCACATCCGCAAAGTGAAGTTCAAAAGTACAATACTCAATAAACAATAAAAGAAGTTTAATAAAAAGGAGAAAACAAAAATGATCACAAAAGATATGATTATCGGAGACATCCTCGATGAGCACGCAGAGCTTGCTCCCTTCTTCCTCGAAATGGGAATGCACTGCCTCGGCTGCCCGAGCGCAAGAGGAGAGTCGGTTGAAATGGCATGTATGGTTCACGGACACGACGCCGATGAGTTTGTTGCTCTGCTCAACGACGCGTTGAACAAATAATGTTATCACCTCGCCTTAAAGAAATTGCAGCGGCGGTGCCGATCGGAGCCCATGTGGCGGATGTCGGCACCGACCATGCTTATTTGCCGATATATCTGACCGAGGAAGGTATCGCGTCTTCGGTCATCGCAACGGACATCAGAGAAATGCCCCTTGCGGTCGCCCGAAAAAACGTGGCTGCATCGGGATTAAAAGGCATATCGCTGCGCCTTTGCGACGGTCTTTCGGAAGTAGCTCCCGACGAAGTCGACACGGTCATCATCGCCGGAATGGGCGGCGATACGGCGGCACATATTCTTTCCTCCGCTCCCTGGCTTAAGGACAAAAGCAAGCTGATAATACTGCAGTCCATGTCCTCTACCGAGGAGCTGCGGCGATTCTTAGCTGCGGAAGGATATTCCGTCCTGAAGGAAAGCTGCGTTGAAGACTCGGGCAGGATATACTCGGTTATGACGGTGCGGTACGGGGGACGCCCGCGCGAGATATCGCTCTTTGAAGCTCTGACGGGAAAGATCACGCCCGGTGATAAAGTGTCCGAGAAATATCTCTCCTCGCTCGCCTGCGCTCTGATCAAAAAAGCGGAGGGTACGGCAAAGCGTGCCGATATGGCAAAAGAGACCGCGCTCACCCTTGATGCCGTTGAACAGATCCATTTGTTGCTCGGAGGTAAAAATGCCTTTTGACGGAACATTTATATACAAATCGGTCGAAGAATACGCGCCCTTGATCATCGGTGCAAGGGCGGACAAAATACATCAGCCGTCGCTCGGCGTGCTGGTGTTCTTTTTGCGCGGAAAAGACGGAAACCGGAGACTCATAATCGACCTGTCGGCAAGGCCGTGCGTATACATTTCACGGACCTCGCCCGAAAACCCCGCCGTCCCTCTTCGGTTCTGCACCGTGCTCAGGAAGCATCTTTCGGGTGCAAGGGTTACGGCGATATCCTCCGAAAGCTTTGAGAGGGTCGTTCGCATTGATTTTGACACCTTTAACGAAATGGGAGACAGTATTTCCCTGTCGCTTTTCCTTGAGTTGATCTCTGCCTCGGCAAACGCCGTGTTGGTAAAGGACGGCAGGATCATAGATTCACTTCGCAGGAGCGATATCGAGAGCGGGGCGCGGCTCGTTCAGCCCGGCGCGATGTACCGTCCGCCGACACCGATGAATAAACTCGATCCGCTTTCGACCTCTGTCGAGGAGCTTGCAAAAGCGGTGTTGTCGCACGGCGGCGAGCTGCACAAAGCCGTGCTCTATTGTGTTGCAGGCGTGTCGCCTGCCGTTGCAAATGAGATAGCGGCTTGGGCATCGGAGGATCCGACCGTCGTGACCGAAGAGCTTGACGGCGCCGAATGCCGACTTATATCGGCATTTAAGAGATTCGGGGCTGCGCTTACCGCCCCGCCCCGCCCGACACTTATAAAAAAAGACGGTAAACCGCGTGACTTTTGCTGGTTGCCCCTTTCCCTTTCGCGGGACGACTGCGAACAGATCGCTTACCCGTCCCTCGGTGAGTTGTGCGAAGCGTTTTTCAAGGAAAGTCAGCAGCGCGAGTCGACGGCATCAAAGTCAAGCGACCTCTCCCGTCAGCTGACCTCGATCAGGACCCGCCTGCTGCGCAAAAAAGCGGCGCGGGAGAACGATCTTAAAAAATGCGCCGACGCCGATGATCTGCGCATATACGGAGAGCTGATAAAGGCAAACATACACTCGATCGAAAAGGGCGCGGCTTTTGCCGATCTCGTCAATTACTACGACGAAAACTCTGCGACCGTCCGTGTAAAACTCGACCCTGCGCTCTCACCTGCGGATAACGCGGCAAGGTACTTTAAGGATTACAAAAAGAGAATGTCGGCAAGGGGTATGCTCGGCGGGCTTATTGAGCAGGCGGAGTCGGAGATCGACTACATAGAGAGCGTGGAAGAGGCTCTTTCGCGCGCGGTGACCGCATCCGAACTCGACGAAATAAGAGACGAATTGACGGCCTCCGGATATATAAAAGCAAAGGCGGGAGAAAAGCGCAAAAAAGCGGTAAGCGGTCCTATGAAGTACCGCACCCCCTCGGGATTCACCGTCTTGGTGGGGCGAAACAACCTTGAAAACGATCGCCTGACCCTGCGCGACGCCGACAAAAACGACATTTGGTTCCATACGAAGGACATTCACGGTTCCCATGTCGTCCTCGTCTGTAACGGGAAGACTCCCGACGAGCAAAGTCTCGTGACGGCGGCAAAATTGGCGGCTTATCACTCAAAGGCCCGAAACTCTTCGGGCGTCCCGGTCGACTCCACCCTCGTCAGATATGTGAAAAAGCCCTCGGGCGCGCGGCCAGGTATGGTAATATATACAAATCAGCGCACAGTATTCGTAACCCCCTCGCCCTGCGAAGAGCTGAGGATAAACTGACGGTTCGACTTCTTTTTTGGGCATCGGTCGCATTTTCCCCGAATCAAGGTTTCGTATCGTCACGGAACGGCGAACAGAATAAAGTGTCGATTAAAAAAGCAGAGTAGGGAGAGCTCTGCTTTTTTTCTTTGTAAAAAGCGCGCCTTGCGCACCGCCGCACCTTTGCCTTTTACGACGGTTTTCGGAGGCCGATTTATTGTGCAATGCTTATTCCTTCCGTATTTCGTGCTGCGTTTTGATTCTGCGCCCTTTCGTCTGCTTATTGTTGTGCGTTTCTTTTTACCTGCCGCCTGTCGGACTGCTGCGAGGGGGTAAAGCGCCGCCCGTCGCCGCGCGCAAGGTGCGCGGCGGTGGGCGGCGCGAGCTGAATCTGAGCAGCGGGGCGGGGCAGCGCCGTTCGTCTTTACTCGGGACGCAAACACATTTTTCGCCCTTACGACCCCTTTCGCCTGCCGTCATCGTATTTTCCCCGAGCGGTCGATATTATTCCCGAAAGGTCGCGTCAAATCCGTTCACAAATATTGTGAATGACCAAAAAAGTTTATGACAAATACACCGTTTTTATGCAAATTTTCGACAAGTTTTGCGCACATTTAACCCCCAAATGTTAACAAATTGTAAATAGTTGCCAAAAAGTTTGTGAACAATATTCACATTTTGTGATGTTTTTCGCTTGTTTTTTCGCCTTAATTATGGTTTAATATTTACAACGGAAACAGTTCCGTGTATCCGACTGAGGCAGGTCGAGCCCGTTAAGAAGCCTCGGTACGGATAAGCGGCAATGATCCGAATTCGGTTTTTTATGTGCCGATTTTCTTATTTGGCAAAAAAGACCAAACGTCGCGGACCGCTGCCGTTCGACCGCAGGGCGCTTGCCCTTTCGTAACTTTTAACAGGAAAAACCTGCTGTGAGGAGAAGGAGACCTGAGAAAATGGAAATAAGACTCAAAGTACTGATTGCGGACGACAACAGCGAATTTGCCCGCGAATGTGCAAAGACTCTGAGGAACAAAGACATGGATGTTCGCCTCTGTTCGAAAAACGGAAACATTCTGTTGTCGGAGATTGGTATATGCTCACCGGATGTTGTGCTCGCCGACATTTTTATGAGCGGCACCGACATGCTCGGCGTGCTTGAAAAGCTGAAGAACACTGAACTGAACAAAAGGCCGCTTATTATGGCAATATCCGGCTTCAGCAACCCCAAGCTTGAGAGTCAGGTGCTGTCAGCCGGTGCGTCGTATATTTTCCTGAAGCCGTTTGACTTTGATACCATGGCGGACAGGATCGTTTCCATCTGCGGCGCCGAGAGAGAGGCGGCTGTTCTCCCTCCGTTAAAGAAGAAAGCTACGCTCGTTGAAGAAAAGAACAGCGAGGCAAACGGTCCCCGAACACTTGAGATAATGGTCACCGAAATAATTCATCAGATCGGTGTTCCGGCACATATTAAAGGATACAACTTCCTCAGAGAAGCCATCATAATGACAGTCAAGGACCATGAGGCTATCAACCAGGTCACCAAATTTCTTTACCCTACCGTTGCCAAAAAATACCAAACGACTCCGTCGAGGGTAGAGCGTGCTATCCGTCATGCCATTGAGGTTGCATGGGATCGCGGAGATGTCGATGTCTTGTATTCATATTTCGGTTATACTATTCAGAATAGCCGCGGTAAGCCGACCAATTCGGAATTTATAGCCATGATTGCGGATAAGATCTCTTTGAGAGTAAAGATAGCATAAGCTGACGAGAAAATGAACCGCTGTCGGTTTTGACCGGATGATTTTCACCCATGCTGCGTTAAAGCCCTTGTAAATACGACAGTATTCCCTGCGGGCTTTGCCTTGCCTGAGCAAAAATCATCTCTGTCAAAACTGCTTGCATCTGACAGCAGAC
>CAUCSW010000051.1 GCA_958445555.1 uncultured Clostridia bacterium
TTGGTGAGTTTAAGAGTCCTTGTGTATAGCGGTGTGGCATCGTGGTCCGGATAGACCGTGAATACACCGTAATAATAATACGCAACCACCCTGAGCTCATCGGGCATTCCGCTTATGTCTATCGTCGCGATAAGATTGCTCTTGTGGTAGAAAAACAATCTTTTGTCGGATGTGTAGCGGAGTGAGTAAGCGGAATCAAAGGCATCGTCAAAATTCTTCTTGTCAAAGGCTATACCGCTGCTTCCGCTGCCCGTTTCATTTTTGAGCGTGGCTTCGATCCTGAAGGATGCATAGCGCACATTCGGGATGCCGAGCTGATGGTCTCCGGTCTCGGTCGTCTGAAGGAATCCTTCAGACGCATTTGTCCAGTTGCCGGAGATGGTCTGCAATCTGTAGGAGTCGGTGTATGTCTCCCTTATAACTGACAGTCCGGGAACAGAGGGAGTGCGCGGGGTGTTAGTCGAATATGTATCGGCTATCGCATCTCCGAAGGATACAAAGTCAAACTCGGCAGAGGTGCTGCCCGCGACCGCGATTCCCGCATAGCAGTCGGAGTAGTTTGCAAATACAAATGCTCCGTCAAAATCGTGCCATATACTGCCGTCATAAGAATAAACGGCGGTGAAAGAAGTGCCGATGCGCTGGATCTGTACAACGACATCCGAACCGGGATTACCGTCTTCAACGCTCGCGGCGATCGTCAGCTTGCCGTTGGATGCGCTGCCGAGGAAGATGTGGACATTTCCGTTTATCAGCATTCTTCCCACGGCAACATATGACTTGTCATCCTGCCTTGCGATAACGCCCGCCCAGTCGTTTGCGGATGACGGTGTGTATCCGAGATGTGCCTTGTATGTCCAATCGTTGTCCGGAGTTCTCGAAAACAGGAAGGTACCCGCGTCGACGGTCAGCTTTCCGTCGTCTATCGCCTCGTTCACCGCCTTTTTAAGCTCGGGAGTTGTCCCGCTGCCGCCGATGAACATAGAGGAAACGGTGCTGCCGTTGAAGTCGTCAAACAGGACCTTTCCGTTTTTAGAGCTTGATGTCGTGAAACTTCCCTCTCCGTTTGTAACGGTCGTGCCCGCATACATTTTTGAGGGCATTCCGAGAGTAACGGCAGAACCCGCCAGCTCTTTTTCGCTGACAAGGACGCAGAAGGAGTTGTCGCTCTTCCTCTTTATCGAGATCTTTCCGCCCGTATACTCGGCAGTGGTCAGATCATAAGCATTTGCACCCTTTGAAGTTCTGACATGCACTCTCAAGGTGCTGCCGTTAACGGTCGCCGCATAATACGCGGAGTCGTTGTCAAGAGTGGCTCTCGCCATGATCGTTCCGTTGCCGGTGAGTCCGCTGAAGGATGAATTATAGGTGAAGGCATTGTACACCGGCATATTGACGAATTTGCAAAAATCAAGTGTTCCGCCGACTCCGCCGCCTTCCCACTTGATGTAGATGCTTCCGTCGGTGTTGCTCACAACGCCCGTGTTCGATATGCCTACATCACCGGTGACCTTGATGTTGGAAAGGGTGAACGGGAAGGGTGTTCCGCTGTAATTGTTGTAGAAGCCCAGGCTGAATTTTTCGTCGAGCACGGTGGCACCGGTATCGGCTTTGGTTTTGGCACGGTAATCGATGCCGTCACCCGAGCAGTTGACGCCGTTAACGAAGAACTTGATGATCCCCTTGTTGTACTCTATCTTGAGATTTACCGTTATCTGCCCTTCTGCCTCCAAGGGTCCCAAATTACCCGTCACCTTGAGCCAGACGGAATTCGCGTCGCCCGTTCCTTTGGTCAGCGCCGTGAGGGTCTGCTGCTTTCCGGTGCTTTCGGTAAGGTTGGGCCTTATGACGCCGCCGATCCTGTAAACACCCGAGCTTTTATTGACCGATGAATCAAATCCGAGGTAACAGGTGCCTATCTGAATTCCTATCGTACTGTCGTTGTTCTTTTCGGTGCCGTGGCTGTCGAAGGTCACATCGCCCGAAAGGGTGAAATAAGAATCTTTGTCAATGTCGAAACCGGTGAGGACTGCATTGCCGCCGCTTCCGACACTTATGGAGCCGTTGTATTCATTCGACTTGTCAACGCCGTCGACAAGAAGGCGTATATATGTGCCGAGGAGGGAAGAGCTTTCGCTCCTTTCGGTGTCAAGAGAAGCTATTCCGAGCTCCCCGCGATATGAGGAGGTCTTTTTACCTGTTACAAGAATGGTTCCGCCGGGGTTGACTGAGACCGTCACATAACCGTCCGCACCGACGGTGTAGGTCTTTCCCGTGAACCAGTCGGTGAGCACCGCACCGGGTGCAACGCCCGCCGAACGGGCACAGATACTCCTTGTTGTGGTGGAAGAGTATCCGTTTGAAAGGGTGAATACCGCGTCGCTCTCGTCGAAGCGCGCGAAGTCGTAGATGTCTGAGCCGAGATTGAGCTCAATATAAGCTCCCGTTTTGAGGGCGGGATAAAGCTTTCTGAGCTCAAGCAGCGACTTAGTGAAGGACATAGTCCAGTTGTCCCAATTTTCTTCATTCCAGTCAAAGCTGTTGAATCCCATGTGTGTAGGAGTTTCCGGGTCTCTGCTGCTTGACTTTGAGAAGTTGGTCTCCTCGCCGTAATAGATAGAGGGCGAGCCGACAAATGTCATCTGTATCATCTTTGTCGTCATAAGGCGATAACGGTTGGACGAATCAAAGCTGCAGTATGCCACATCGTGGGTATTGATCTGCATATGATCGCATTCAACGGTGCCGCGGAGCCTGTTCCAAAGCACCCAGTTTACAAGGGCGGAGCGATAATCGGCGAGGGTGGCGGCACCGTTCGGCGCTTTTTCCTGATATACATATCCGTTGAGCAGCCTCGAATAGGTGGGCATTTCCCACTGTGCGTCCCAGGCGCCGGCGTTCATCTGATCCTTTCCCGATGATTCGGAAAGAATAACGGCATCGGGGTTGATGCTCTTTACCGCCGAGCGGATAGCCTTCATTATCGGAACGGTCTGAAGATTCGCGTGACGGCCGCTGGCGTTTTCCTCATCGGTGTAGGGATAATCGTCGGTCAATCCTTCGTGACCGGTGACCCAGCCGCCGCAGTCAAAGCGGTAACCGTCGACACCGAATCCCATGTCGGCATTCGTATAGCGCTGAAGAAAGGCTTCGGGGGTACTGTATATGACCGACTTGGCAACATCGTTCAGATTGTTTATTACATATCCGCCGAACATACATGCGTAACCGCCGTTGCCTGCATCGGAGATAAAGCCGTAGTAGGGGTTGTCGGGGTTGATCGCCCCGTTTGTTCCGCTGAAGGCACCGGGATTGGGCCAGAAGTTTGTTTTATTGGCGTATATACTGTTGTTCGGAGTGAAGTATACGACAACATCCTGCATTATGCGAAGATCATTGTCGTGAAGAACCGAGATGAGCTCCTTGAACTTATTCACATTTCCGAAGGTGCTTTCTATCTGGTTGAAGTCGGTGGTGCCGTATCCTGCGTTCTGTGGCGCCATAGAGATCGGGTTTACGAATACCGCATCAACGCCGAGCTCTTTAAGATACGATACCTTGTTTATGATTCCCTGTAGGTCTCCGCCGTAACGATCCAGAAGACCGTTATGCCCGAGGCCCCAAGGCTGATCGTAATTGGTCGTGTCCGCCGAATCGTCGTTGGTCACATCACCGTTGAAAAAAGCATCCGGCATAAGGGAATACCAAACGGCGCCCTTAGCCCAGTCGGGGGTCGAAAAGCCGGGAAGTATGTACCATCCGTAAGATGCGGAGGGCACCGAAGACTGTATCGGTGCCGATGTTACATCCCACGAGGGCTTCTGCGAATAGTAATACCAAGAAGTACCGCTCTTCACATAAAAGCGATAATTGAAGGCATTGGCAGGCACGGTGACCGAGCCCCGCCAAAAACTGTAATAACCCGTCGCGTCCTTGTGCGACGAGTCGATGCTCATGTTTACGGTCGTCATCGCTCCCGTTGATGCATCCGTAAGCTGAAGCTGCGCTGCGGAGATAGCGTTTTTTGCAGCACGCAGCCATACCGTGAGCGTGTCTCCTGCGTCAGGTTCGATGTCACTCATGAATACAGACGACTGATCATGAAAAACATCGGGAACCGATGCGGCTTCGGCGGTGAATGATGAGCCCTGCCACAGACCGGTGAGCGACGTGAGCAAGAGAACAAGTGCTGCAAATACCGAAACGGTGCGCAGCATTTTTTTCCTGCAAGATTCCTGTTTCATAATGCGAATTCCTTTCACAAATAAGTTTTATCCTGCCATTGCCGAGACTGGTTCGGCCTACTGTGCGACTCAATGACGGACGTGGCTTTTTGCTGCCTGTCTACCTGCCGAAAACACGGAAACGCCGTAAGCGTCCCCAGACAAAATATTGCTTAATATGTATAGTTAGTTATTATATATTAACATATTGCTTAGGTCAGAGCAACATATTTTTGCGGTATCATGAACAGATTCTGTACATTTTAACAAGTTGCGGTTGATAATCTGTGCACTTTGACGGCAAAAGCCGTCCTCCGCCGCGGCGGTTGCGAAAAAGGTCGCTATCCGTCACTTTTTTCGGTTTACAAAGCGACAAAATTAAAGTATAATGTTATCCTGATGAGGTGTTTTTATGCAGAGACTTATGAGCTTTATGCGTTCCGCAATGGAGCGGTACGATATGATCGAAGAGGGAGACCGCGTTGCGGTCGGAGTGTCGGGCGGCAAGGATTCGCTTTGCCTTCTGTATGCTCTCGCCGAAATGAGAAGGTTTTATCCCAAAAAATACGAAGTCGTTGCAATAACGGTCGATCCGCAGTTCGAAGGAGTCCCCGGCGATTATACCGAGGTAGAAAAGCTTTGTCGGAAACTCGGCGTCGAGTACCGCATAAAAGAGACCCATCTCTGGGAGATAGTCTTTGAGATCAGAAAGGAAGAAAACCCCTGCAGCCTGTGCGCCAAAATGAGAAGAGGCGCCCTTCACGATGCGGCGCTTGAAGCCGGCTGCAAGAGGGTCGCGCTCGGGCACCATATGGACGATGCCGTCGAGACCTTCTATATGAACCTGTTTCAGGGCGGCAATATAGGCTGCTTTTCACCGGTGTCCTATCTCTCAAGAAAGGGATTGTATCTGATAAGGCCGATGATATTTGCCGAAGAGCGCTACATAAACAGGGTGTCAAAAAAGCTTGAACTTCCGATAGTCAAGAGCAAGTGCCCGGCAGACGGCTGCACCGAGAGGCAAAAGATGAAAGAAATGATCGGTGAGTGGAAAAAGAGCATACCCGACATAAAGGAAAAAACGATCGGTGCTATGCAGCGGGCGGGCATATCCAAGTGGTAAGACATTATGTCCGGTCGGCGAACAAACGAGAGCCTGACAAACGGGAACCGGACACACGGAAGTCGGACACTGGGGGCGCGCGGTGCCGCCCGCCTAACATTTGAAAAAACCTTAAAAAGGATAGTAAAAAAATGAAATTTCTTATAAATCCTTTCCCCGACGGAGGGTTCATCTCAATACCCGAAAGGGCGGCGGGGGAATACTCCGAACAGGCTGCCGAGCTTTTCAGGGTGTCACCCGAGGAGGCGGAGAGCGCACTCTCGTTTTGGACGGATTGCGGTCTTCTCTCCTCCGAAGAAAAACCGAGCACAAAGTCGGAGACCGAGACCTTCGAAAAACGCAAGGCGGTAAGGGCGGAGACCGTGAAGCCCGACCGAAACGAAACGGTGAGAAGGGGTCTTGAAAGCCCCGAGATCGCCTTCCTTTTGCAGGAAGCGCA
>CAUCSW010000052.1 GCA_958445555.1 uncultured Clostridia bacterium
CTCAATCCCGTCTCCCCCGTCATCCCCGTTGCTAAGAATAACGCTTTCCCTGTAAGGAAATATGCATCGAAATCCGCCGCCGATAATATCCGCTGCCGACACACCGATGCCGCTCCCCTTTATCAGCAGGTCGCAGTCAAGAAGACCTTCGGCGGAGCCTACCGATATGGGAGAGTGTCCGTATTCGTAAAGCAATGAATCAAACAGGTCGTCCTCTGCCGAAGCGCCTTGCGCCCCGCTACAGCTTTCCGCCGCATAGGCTCCGTCTGCCCCTAACACCCGCATCTCACCGCAGAGTGTAAAAACCGAAATGAGCAGTTCTCTGTCGACCGCCCCCATAATGCCGACCCTGATTCCCTTTTTGCTCTTGAGAATCTTCGTCAGGGTGTTGCGAAATAAACGGTCGTCGAGCGAGGAATCCTTATTTTTAGGAAGCTCGGCGCCGACCGCAGTTGCAGTTCTTCGATCAATCAGAGGGTGTACCGATTTTTTGATCAACCGTTTTATTCGCCGCCTGCTGACAGTCGCAGGCAGACTGATATATATAAAGTCCGTTCCGTTGTATCGGCATTCGGACCTTTTTATTTTGTTCTTCCCGGATGTTTCGACAGAGGAGCAGGGCTCCCTCATTGTTATAAATGTCATAATTCCCCTCATTTTATGCCTATATGGGCGGTAATTATCGGCGCCTTCGGCTCGGCAAAGACAGCTTTTCTTTTTGTGGTTGAAAACGGGAACGAATAGTGGTATTATAAATATGGTTTATTCACAAACCGACAGGAACGCATCTGCGATTCTGCCCCTGTTCATTCGGAGTTTTCAAGCCGCCGAGCTCTGTGCTCCGCGGCGTCGTTAAAAATATTTATCGGAGTAAAAAATGGACATACTGTATAAGTTCAGGAAATCAATAATATTGTTTTTGAAGGTCCTGTCGGTGCTTTCCGCGATGGCGGTGTTTGCGAACACATGGGAGCGAAGCTATAAGAGCGCATCTTTTTATATGAAGGGCAACTATGTTGTTCTGGCCGTTTATGTATTGATGCTCGCTGTGTTTCTGTCGGTGTTCGGCGCAATGAAATACGGAACCGCGCGGCTTCACGATATAACCTACAGTACCTGCCTTTCTCTCTTTTTTGTGGACTTTTTTACCTACTTTGAATTTTGCCTCATAGCAAGAGAGATGCTCTCCCCCGTCGGGATGATCGTTGCTTTGATACTGCAATGTCTGTTTGCCGTGGTTTATTGCTATTGTATAAATTCAACCTTTTATATGGTCAACCGCGTAAAGAAGGTCATCGTGGTTTCGTCCGGAAGCGAATCGGCAAGGCTCTTTACCCGTAAAATGAGGGCAATAGAAAACCGATATGCCATTGATCGCGGCGTCTCCCCCGAAAAGGGATTTGAGGCGGTCATGTCCGCGGTTGGGGATTATGACGCGGTGCTCGTTTGCGATGATTTCGATAAAGATCTCCGTGACGATATAATAAAGCGCTGCTACAGTATGGGTAAAAAGGTATATATTCAGCCTGCAACCACCGACATTGTAATAAGCGACAGTTATAAACTCCAGATATCCGACGCTCCCCTGCTGGTCTGCAAAACAAGGGGACTTACCAAGGAGCAGAAGCTTGTAAAGCGCTTCTTCGACATTATTATATCGCTTATAGGGATTATTATTTCAAGCCCGATAATGGCGGCGGTCGCGATCGCGATAAAGCTTAACGACGGCGGCCCGGTGCTCTTCAAACAGAACCGCGTTACCGAAAACGGTAAGATATTCAATGTTCTTAAATTCCGCTCAATGGTGGTGGATGCCGATAAGGACGGTGCAAAAAAAGCCACCGTGGGAGACGACCGAATAACCGCGGTCGGCAAGGTCATAAGGCCTTTCAGGCTTGATGAGCTTCCGCAGCTCTTTAATGTGCTTTCGGGTTCAATGTCTCTTGTGGGGCCGAGACCCGAGAGAACCGAAAATGTTCACGAGTATACCACCGAGCATCCCGAATTCATTCTTCGAAACAGGGTCAAGGGCGGACTCACGGGCTACGCACAGGTATACGGAAAGTACAATACATCACCCATAGACAAACTGCATCTGGATCTGATGTATATCGAAAACTATTCTTTGCGGCTTGATCTGAAGCTTTTGATAATGACCTTCAAGATATTGTTTATTAAAGAAAGCACCGAAGGCTTTGACGAAAGCGCTAACAAAAATGTTGAGAAACCGTCTAAAACGGAGAATAAGGGAGAGTAGACACCATGGGTACAACACTTGTCGTTATGGCTGCGGGAATGGGCAGCCGATTCGGAGGACTGAAGCAGGTAGAGCCGGTAGGTCCGAACGGAGAGGCGATCCTCGATTTTTCGGTCTACGACGCAAAAAAAGCGGGCTTCGACAAGGTCGTTTTCGTAATTAAAAAGGCGATTGAAGAAGATTTTAAAAGAATAGTCGGAAGCAGAATCGAAAAAGAAATAGATGTCTCTTATGTTCTTCAGGAAACAGACAATCTTCCCGAAGGATATACCTGCCCCGAAGGAAGGGAAAAACCTTGGGGCACAGGTCATGCGATACTTTGCTGCAAGGATGTGGTGAAGACCCCGTTTGCGGTAATAAATGCCGATGATTTTTACGGGCAGTCCGCCTATACACATATATTCAACGGACTTAAAGAAAATGATATGTGTATGGTGGGCTATCTGCTCAAAAACACCGTCACCGAACACGGTTATGTTTCGCGCGGCGTTTGCAAGACCGAAGACGGTAAGCTCGTTTCCATAACCGAGACCACCAAGATATACGGCGACTGCAAAGCGGAAGCGCCGGACGGCAGCATGATCCAATTGTCTCCCGACACTGTGGTATCCATGAACCTCTGGGGCTTCACCCCGGATATTTTTACATACCTTGAAACGGAATTCAGGGAGTTTTTGGATAAGAATATCGACAGTCCCAAAGCGGAGTTCTATTTGCCGAGTGTGGTTGACACCCTTATCACGAATGGCACAAAAGAGGTCAGAGTCTTTGTGGCTGATGAAAAGTGGTACGGCGTCACATATAAAGAAGATAAGGAAACCGTAGTCAAAGCCGTGAATAAAATGGTTGCGGAAGGAAAATATAACTGAACCGTATATAAGGGGAACGGATTGCAATCGCCGCCCGCCGCGGGTCTTTTCTTTGCCCCGTCAGGCAACGCTGAAAAGAAGTTTTTTAAGAAGGTAATCGCAAATGTATGAGGAAATAAAAGCTCAGTCGAAAAAGGCAGCCGAGGAACTTATCTCGGTCGCGGGACTAAAAAAGGGCAACCTTGTTGTTGTCGGCTGCTCGTCAAGCGAGGTGTGCGGCAGTAAAATAGGGACCGCGTCGGCACCCGAGACCGCAAAGGCGATCTTCGAAGGGCTTTACACCGTATTCCTTGAAAACGGTATTTATATGGCAGCGCAGTGCTGCGAGCACCTTAACCGCGCTCTGATAACAGAGAGGGCGGCTGCGGAAAAATTCGGATTTGAGCAGGTGAATGTCGTCCCGCAGGTAAAAGCGGGCGGTTCGTTTGCCACCGCAGCTTACGGTGCATTTTCCGACCCGGTGGCAGTAGAATATGTTAAAGCGGATGCAGGTCTTGATATCGGGGACACACTTATAGGAATGCATCTGAAAGCAGTTGCGGTACCGGTGAGACTTTCCGTGAGAAACATCGGTGAGGCAAACCTTGTTGCGGCGCGTGTAAGACCTAAATTCGTAGGCGGCAGCCGTGCCGTATACGATGACCGCCTTCTGTGAGATGACCGCCTTCTGCGAGCGGCAATAACAAGCTCTGTGCGTCGCCGGTCCTATCGCCCGAACAGGCGGCTGAACCGAACGGGACCTGACGCACCGCGGCACCGCTCTTCTTAAAGCGGACATAGGGCAAAATTCTCTTTGATCGTTTGATCGGACGGATGGTTATGGGCATAAGAAAAAGTCTGTATAAGATGAATAAATTGCAGTGCGCAGCCGTAATAGCGTCACTGTTTCTTATCACATCTCTTCTGTATATGTTTGCGCAGCCGGACGGCACCTCCGTACATATGGTGTGGGTGCCGCTTGACGATATGATACCTTTTTTACCGGCATTCGTCTTGCCGTATGTGATCTGGTATGTTTATGTTCCGCTGCCGATGTTATATTTCCTGTTTACCGACCGGAAGGCACTTTTAAGGCAGACGGCTGAATTGTTCGCAGGGGTCGCGATCTGCATTATCGTATTTCTCCTATATCCCACAGGTATCGATTTCAGACCCGCGGCAGACCCCAAAAACGGTTTTTTTGAATTCATACTCTGGCTGATATACAAAAACGATAAACCGCTCAACTGCTGCCCGAGCCTGCATTGCTATGAGGCAGTTATAGCGCATCTTGCCGCCTTCGGGAACTCGGATATCCTGCGGAATAAAGCAAAAGCCGCCAAGGTGGGGTCGATATTCGTCTGTATTTTGATATGTCTGTCGACCGTTTTTATAAAGCAGCATTCGATAGTTGACTCGGTCATCGGAGTATTGCTCGCGATAGGCGTGCATTTCGCATTCGGAGCGATCTTCAAAAGAACGGACCGTAAGCAGATGGCTGTAGTGTAAATTTTGTCGGTCTTTGTCGGCAATTGTTGCTAAAAAATTCTTGACATATGCCCTTCGTAAATGTATAATAGTCATAATGTCCGTTCGGGAGCGTTTTTGCGCAACGACGGACAGTTTGAGTTTTCTTAATACGATCGAAAGGGTGTCTTACATGGCAAAGCCGATCATGCTTACTGCCGAGGGGCTTAAACAGCTTGAAGAGGAGCTGGATAATCTTAAAACGGTAGCGCGAAAAGAAATCGCGGAGAAGATCAAAATAGCGAGAGGTTACGGTGATCTTTCGGAAAACAGTGAATATGACGAAGCCAAAAACGAGCAGGCTAAAATCGAAGCCCGCATCGTTGAGGTTGAAGCAATGCTTAAAAATGTTCAGCTTATAGACCTTGCCGATTCCGATCATGTCAGCATAGGTTCAACCGTAAAGGTCCTCAACAAAGCGTTTAATAAAGAACAAACATATAAAATAGTCGGCTCAGCGGAGGCAAATGCCGTTGAGGGAAAAATATCCGATGAATCGCCTGTCGGAAAGGCGCTTATCGGACATGCGGCGGGCGACGAGGTCACCGTTACCGTACCTGCGGGCGGAACCATGGAGTTCACCGTGCTGGAACTCATAAAATAACCGAACCGACGGGCAGGCTTGTTCCTGCCCGTTTTCGATAAAATGCAAAGGAAGTGCAATATGGCTGAAAATGTACAGACCGCCGCGGGCGGTCAGGATCTGAACGAAATACTGAAGATCAGAAGAGAAAAGCTTGCCGATCTGCAAAGCGCGGGAAAAGACCCGTTCAAGCTTACCAAATTCGATGTCACCGATCACAGCTCCGATATAAAATCCGACTTTGACTCTTATGAGGCCAAAGAGGTAACCGTCGCCGGAAGAATGATGTCGAAACGGATAATGGGTAAAGCATCCTTCTGTAATGTTTCGGATCTCAAGGGAAACATTCAGGCATATGTAGCAAGGGAAAATATAGGAGAGGAGTCATACGCCGATTTCAAAAAGTACGATCTCGGCGATATCATAGGGGTGACGGGCACCGTCTTTAAGACCAAGACCGGTGAGATAAGCATCCATGCTTCGTCGGTCACTCTCCTGTCAAAGAGCCTTCAGGTCCTTCCCGAAAAGTTTCACGGACTTACAAACACCGATATGCGCTACCGTCA
>CAUCSW010000053.1 GCA_958445555.1 uncultured Clostridia bacterium
TTCAGGTGCAACGACTCGGCTGACCTTGCTTTAAAGATCGACTATTGGATCGAGCATCCGAAAGAGAGAGCGGAGCGGGGAAGAGAATACGAGGGATATACCGACAGATTCGACTTTGATAACTGTATGAACGCAATGGAAAAAATGATAATCGAAACGGCGGAGAAGAAAAAATGAGTCCCAAAAAGACAATTTATTATTCCTCCTTTGAAGATGACTTCGCAGGTACCGACATAACGACCGCCAAGGTTGACGGCTCTTTTAAGTATAACCACGATGGATTTTGGTGGAATCTTGCCGCAAAACTGCTGACATCGGGTGTCGCATACCCGGTCATTTTCCTTATCAGTCATATCAAATACGGTCTGCGCTTTCATAACCGTAAGGCGGTAAGAAAAATCAAGGGCGGCTGCTTCATATATATGAACCACACGCAATGGAGCGATGCCTTCACGCCGTACCAGCTCGCATGGCCCAAGCGCAACAGAATAATCGTGGGACCCGATACCGTCTCGATAAAGGGGCTCAAAAACATAGTCCAGATGTTCGGAGCCATTCCGATCCCGACGGAACGCTCGGGATACAGAAATTTTCTCGAGACCGTAAGTGAGGAGTGTAAAAAGGGAAGAAGCATAACCGTTTTCCCGGAGGCGCATATATGGCCGTATTATAACGGGATAAGACCGTTTTCCTCGGTCTCTTTCAAATATCCCGTAGAGCAAGGAGTACCTGCGGTCGCAGCGGTGACTACATACCGAAAAAGACTTTTCGGACTTATGTCACCCGGCTTCAGCGTTTATGTAAGCGAGCCGTTTTATCCCGATATGTCCCTGCCGCCGAAAAGAGCAGCGGAAAAACTGAGGGACAGGGTCTACGAGTGGATGAAGGAATGCAGCGAATCCCATGAAAATGTTGCATATATAGAGTACCGCAAAAAGGCGGAATGAGTTGAGCCGCATAACTGTGCCGCAAAACCTGCCGCCCACCGCCGCGCACATTCAGCGCGCGCCGACGGGCGGCAGGCTCGCTTTAAAATCCGAAAAAGCAACAAAAAAATATAATACCGCCGCCCTTTCCTTTGCACCTTGCGAAAAGAAAAGGGCGGCTCGTTTTTAATGCCTTTAGGCTGGTTTGCTCTTTGAGCAAACCAAACAACCACCCGCTATGCGGGTGTGCGTAAAAAGTTATACAAAAAAATTCTCCTAAGTAGTACAATAAGGTTGTTCAAGTCTTAGAGTACTGTGAAAGGAGAATTTTAATGGCTAACAGCACAAATAGTTTATCACATACAAAATGGTTATGCAAGTATCATATAGTAATTGTTCCAAAATATCGAAGAAAAATAATATATAATCAATACCGAAAAGACTTGCAAGAAATTATAAGAACGCTCTGCAAATATAAAGGTGTAGAAATAATAGAAGGGCATATGATGCCCGACCACGTGCATCTGCTACTTAGCATACCACCCAAAACGAGCATAGCTAGTTTTATGGGATACCTGAAAGGCAAAAGTGCATTGATGATGTTCGATAAGCACGCAAATCTAAAGTATAAATTCGGCAACCGACACTTCTGGGCAGAAGGATATTACGTTTCTACAGTAGGCTTAAATGAGAGCACAATAAAGAAATATATCCAAGACCAAGAGAAAGCAGATATTGCTTTAGACAAGTTAAGCGTAAAAGAATACACAGACCCATTTAATTAACCCCTTTAGGGGTAGCCAAAATGGCAAAGACTCTAAGGCTTGAACAAAGAGAAAGCCCGCGCCTTGAGACGCGGGTCGGCATTATGGGCTTTTAGCCCTTGTGCAAACCACCCGTTTGACGGGTGGTTATGATTATATAAACGGCGGTGGTTTCGGCGCCCGGTTATGTATAACTGCACTCATAGGCGCGAAAGGCACCGTCGATTCAAAATATAACGACAGATAACAATCATCCAAGCATTGACCCGAGAGACAGTGATTCGCCCTCCGCTGAGGAGGAACCGAGCACACTGCTCAACTTTTAATTTTCAAATGTGCACCGCCTTTTTGTTCTTAAATGTATATCGCCGCACAAGACAGGTAAAAATATACAGACAAAAAGGGAGGAACGAACATGAAAGGAACAATAAAACTCGCAGAGGCAATAGAAATACTCGATTCAAGAGGAAATCCGACGGTAAGGGCAAGTGTAGTCCTGGAGGACGGCAGTATCGGAACGGCATCCGTGCCGTCGGGCGCGTCGACGGGCGAATATGAAGCCACCGAGCTGCGCGACGGAGATCCGTCCCGCTATAACGGCAAGGGCGTACTGCGCGCCGTGAGAAATGTCAATACCGTGATCTCGCCTGCAATAGCGGGAAGGAGCGCCTTCAATCAAAGGGAGATCGATCGCAAGATGATCGAAATAGACAACAGCGAGAACAAGTCACGACTCGGAGCAAACGCAATGCTCGCCGTGTCTCTTGCTGTTGCCCGCGCCGCCGCCGTGTCATCCGGAGAGGAGCTTTTCAGGTACCTCGGCGGAATAGCCGCAAACCGACTTCCCGTCCCGATGATGAATATTCTCAACGGAGGAGCCCATTCAAACAACGGCCTTGATTTTCAGGAATTTATGATAGTCCCGGTCGGGGTAGAGGGATTCTCCGAAAAGCTGCGCTGCGGCGCCGAAATATACCATGCGCTCGGAAAGATCCTTAAAGACGCCGATCTCTCCTCCGGAGTGGGTGATGAGGGCGGCTATGCTCCGGATATCGAATCGGAAGAGACGGCGATAGAACTCATATGCAGCGCAATCGAAAAAGCAGGATATTCAACCGATTCGGTCAGGATCGCATTGGATGTCGCCTCAAGCGAATGGGAAAGCGAAGGGGGATACTCGCTTCCGAAAAGCCGAAAGAAGTACGATTCCGCTTCTCTCGGCAGAAGGATCGCCGAACTGTGCGATAAATATCCGATATGCTCGATCGAGGATCCCCTCGGACAAAACGATTGGACCGGGTGGAGAGAGCTTACCGCGACCCTTTCACGCAGGGTTATGCTGGTCGGAGACGACCTGTTCGTGACCGATACCGAGCGCCTGAACAGGGGAATAAGAGAGGGAGCGGGAAACTCGATTCTGATAAAGCCGAACCAGATAGGCACGCTCTCCGAAACGCTTGATGTGATGCAGACGGCGGCATCGGCTTGCTATAAACGGGTGGTGTCGCACCGCTCGGGTGAAACGGGAGACACCTTTATAGCCGACCTTGCGGTCGCAACGGGAGCATCGTTTATAAAAACGGGAGCGCCCTGCCGCGGAGAGCGCACCGAAAAGTATAACCGTTTGCTTGAGATAGAAAGCCATTTTTATTGCTGACGGTCTTGCGCCCCTCACCTGACGGTAGGATAAACCGCCGCCCGCTTAATTCTCGTCGGCGCTCACGTCAGAGGCGGCGCACCTTGCGCGCCGCCCCTGCCGCTTGCCTCATTTTAATTGACCCGCACCCTGCCGCGGCGCACCTTGCGCGCCGCGGCCCCACCCCGACCGCCGCCCCTCAAACCCGCCGCTCCATCGGCAGCCCGCCTCGCCGCCCACCGCCGCACGCTTCCCGCGTGCGCCGACGGGCGGCTTCCGTATTTCCCGAATTTGCAAAAAAAATGTTGTGATACCGAACAAAATATATTATAATAGTATCGTATTATGCGGCGGTGTACCCATAACGGGGGCCAGACGCCCTTTTAATAAGCAAAAAAGGTGGTCGTTTCTTTGTTCACAAGAGATATCGGCATAGATCTCGGAACCGCAAACACATCGGTGTGCGTGAAGGAAAAAGGGATAATAATGCGTGAACCGTCGGTCGTGGCATACGATGTCAGAACCGACGAGGTAAAGGCGGTCGGAAAAGCCGCAAAGGAAATGATCGGAAGAACTCCCGGCTCCATAGTGGCGGTCCGCCCTCTGAAAAACGGAGTTATCGCCGACTTTGATGTTACGGCGGCAATGCTGAAAAGATTTATAAAGGATTCGCAAAAAGGCTCGTTTTTTAACCGCGCGAGGGTCCTTATAACCATTCCCGCAGGTGTTACCGAGGTTGAGAGCCGCGCCGTTTACGATGCCGCAAAGCAGGCGGGTGCGACAGAGGTCGATCTTATAGAAGTCCCGGTTGCCGCGGCAATGGGCGCGGGACTTGAAATATCCGATCCGTCCGGCTTTATGATAGTGGATATCGGGGGCGGTACGACCGAGGTCGCCATAATTTCACTCGGCGGTATCGTAACGGCACAGTCGGTCAGAGTCGCAGGCGATCAGTTTGACGACGCCATAACCGCGTATGCCCGCCGTAAGCACAGAATAGCAATAGGCGAAAGAACTGCCGAGGATATCAAGATCGGGATCGGATCGGCGGTTCCTTATGAGAACGAGGGTAAAATGGAAGTAAGAGGCAGAAATGTCGATGACGGACTTCCCAAGACGGTCACATTGACCGCGGGAGAGGTAAGGGATGCAATAAGACCTTCTCTTGAAAAGATCGTCGATACCATTAAAAACACCCTTGAAAAAACTCCGCCCGAGTTAGCTTCGGATATAATGGATAACGGCATTGTCCTCACTGGCGGCGGCTCGCAGTTAAGGGGACTTGCGGCATATATCTCAAATGAGACGGAGCTTGTCGCGACCCTTGCCGATAATCCCACCGACTGTGCCGTTTTGGGCACCCTCAAAAGACTTGAAAGCGGAACCGGATTCGATACCTACATATTCCGCAGGGGAAGACAGTATCGGTAAACGCGTTAAAAAGAGGTGCGATACGGCGGAAAGTACCGATGTTTCGGTGCAATGTACACTGCACGATTCGCGAGTGATCATAGTGTAGTCATGGTGTGATCATATTTCCGCATTCGCGGTCTTTTGTGTTTACGGTATTCAGTAATAACGGGAGGTGAACGGTATTGAGATTCTTTTTCCGCAGTAAAAAATTCAAAATATTGGCGGCGGTCCTTGCCGCGGTTACGGCGCTTGCCGTGATACTGTTTGTCGTCGGCGAAACGGCAATGCCCGGCGGCAGCATAATCGATACCGTTGCGGCTCCGTTCAGGGCAGCCGTGAATTGGGTGACGGACGGCGTGAAGAATATCGGGAAATCCCTGAGCGACCGATCCGCGCTGGAAGAAGAAAACGAAAAACTTCGTAACGAAAACAGGGATCTCACTTCGGATATGCTTGATTATCAGCAGATAAAGGCGGAAAACGAAGAGTATAAGAAATACCTTGAAATAAAGGAACGCAATAAAGACTTTATGTTTGAGCCCGCCACCGTGATCATGAGGGATACTTCGGATCCTTACGGCGGCTTTACCGTGAATCGCGGCTCGGTGGACGGCATTGCGGTAAAAGACCCCGTTATAACCGAAAACGGGCTTGTCGGATATGTCACGGAAGTAGGACTCTCATATGCGAAGGTCACAACCGTGCTCGACAGTTCGATAGCGGTCGCGGCAATAGACAGAAGAACCTCCGATATAGGCGTCGCGGGCGGCTCGCTGGAGCTTGCGTCAAACGGAAGACTTAAATTCTATAATGTCAAAAGGACCGCGCTTGTGGCGGTCGGAGACTATGTCGTTTCCTCGGGCGGCGGAGTGTTCCCCGAAGGCTTGCTGATAGGAAGAATAACGGGCGTTTTCTCCGATAATATATCGACTGGCCTGTATGCCGAGGTGGAGCCCG
Organism: uncultured Clostridia bacterium; assembly: GCA_958445555.1. Classification (GTDB taxonomy): domain Bacteria; phylum Bacillota; class Clostridia; order Oscillospirales; family Acutalibacteraceae; genus RGIG7384. The sequence continues at coordinate 5,697 of CAUCSW010000053.1, forward strand.
CGGTCGATGTGTCATCACTTGAGAGTGTTATGGTGATAACATATTTTTCCGGTCAGGGAAT
>CAUCSW010000054.1 GCA_958445555.1 uncultured Clostridia bacterium
GCTGCCAATATCGCGTCATTTACCCACGCTTCGGTTTCGGCAAGTTCGCGATCGGTCAACGCCGAGAAGTGGGTGAAGTCAAATCTCACCGAGTTTTCGGTGACGAGCTGACCCGCCTGCTCAACATGAGCACCGAGCACCTTGCGGAGCGCCGCCTGAAGAAGGTGCGCCGCCGTGTGGTTGCGCCTTATCGCGTTTCTGCGGCTGACATCTATCTCCGCCGTTGCGGATGCTCCCACCGTGACGATCCCATCTGTAACTTCGCCGCTGTGAACGAACACTCCCGAAGGCGTCTTCACGGTGTCATGGACCGATACCGTAAATCCTTCGCCGCGGATGGTTCCGCTGTCTCCCGTCTGTCCGCCCGATTCGGCATAAAAGACGGTCCGGTCGAGCACGATGCTGACCTTATCTCCGGTCCCCGCCGAATCGGCTCTTTCGCCGTTTACGGTCAACGCCGTTATATTTGAATCACACCTGTCGGCGGTATAGCCGGAAAACTCTGTTTTGTCAAGCTCCTTGAAGGCGTTTCCGTCGCTCTTCCACGACTCTGCGTCCGCAGCCTTTCTTGAACTGCGCGCAAGCTGCTTCTGCTCCTTCATAAGCTCGTTGAAGCCTTCCTCGTCCACCGAGATGCCCTTTTCCTCAAGAATATCCTTGGTCAGATCAAGAGGGAATCCGTAGGTGTCGTAAAGTCTGAACGCGTCGGCTCCCGAGACGGTCGTGCAACCGCTTGAAATGATATCTCCGAGCATTTTAAGACCCTTGTCTATCGTCTTGCCGAAGTTTTCTTCCTCAACGCCTATTATCTTTTCTATAAGCTCACGCTTTTCCACAAGCTCGGGATATGCTCCCTTGTTCTCGTTTATAACGGCATCGCAGACCTCATTGAGAAAAGCTCTGTCAATGCCGAGAAGTCTGCCGTGACGGGCAGCCCTTCTTAAAAGTCTCCGGAGGACATAACCTCTTCCTTCATTGGAGGGTATAACGCCGTCGCATATCATAAAAGTGGCGCCGCGGACATGGTCGGTGATGACTCTTATGGAGACATCGTCGGCTTGATCGTTTCCGTAAGATTTTCCGGCTATCTTACAGACCCTGTCAAGAATATTCCTTATGGTATCGACCTCAAACATATTGTCGACACCCTGCATTACGCAGGCAAGACGCTCCAGACCCATTCCGGTGTCGATGTTTTTGTGGGTTAGCTCGGTATAGGTTCCGTCACCCATATTGTTGAACTGCGAGAACACGTTGTTCCAGATCTCCATATATCTGTCGCAGTCGCAGCCCGGTTTACAGTCGGGGGCTCCGCAGCCGTATTTTTCGCCGCGGTCAAAGTATATTTCGGAGCAGGGACCGCAGGGACCCGTGCCGTGCTCCCAGAAGTTGTCCTCCTTGCCGAGGCGGACGATATGTGCCTCGGGCACACCTATAACATCGCGCCAGATCGCGTACGCTTCGTCGTCGCTCTCGTAGACAGAAGGCCAAAGCTTGTCCTCGGGGATGCCCAAGGTGACGGTGAGGAATTCCCATGCCCACGGAATAGCTTCCTTTTTGAAATAGTCGCCGAACGAGAAGTTGCCGAGCATTTCAAAATATGTGCCGTGACGGGCGGTCTTTCCCACCCTTTCAAGGTCGGGAGTGCGAATGCACTTCTGGCAGGTGGTCACCCTTGTCGACGGGGGAGTGACTTCACCGGTAAAATATTTTTTCATAGGTGCCATTCCCGAATTTATCAAAAGCAGGGAATTGTCGTTTTTAGGCACGAGCGGGAAGCTGCCGAGCCTTAAATGCCCTTTGCTTTCAAAAAACGAGAGATACTTTTCACGCAGATCGTTTAATGAGGTCCATTCCATAGATGATGCTCCAATTCGCGCGTTGCGGTCACGCAATTTCGCGTCACCGCGCCGCAGTCATAATAATCTATGATACATTATAATATTTCGGAGCATTTTTGTCAATCGGGAAGGCGGTCGCAGGACAAAATACCGTCGGCTATTTTTGAAAATATCGGCGCGCAGTCGGAGGCGCCCGAGGTCACATCCTCTCTTACGACGCAGATGACATACCTTTTCCCGCCATTTTCGATAAATCCGCAGTACCAGCCGTTGAGTATTTCTTTGCCGTTTATCTTTACACCTGTTTGTACGGTTGCGGTTTTTCCGCCTGCCGCGGAAGCCGTCATGGTAGGCTTTGCACGCCGTCCCGTGCCGTTCGCCACGGCATATTCGAGAAACCCCTTAAGCTTTGAAGCGCATTCAGAGTCGATGACACGGTTTACGACTCCGTTGCCGTCTCCGAAAGCCTCCCGTTTGCCGTCCTTTATTGTCGCTTCAACAAGGCGCGGCGTATAGTAGATCCCGCCGTTCGCTATGGCAGCGTACATGTTTGCCACCGCAAGCGGGGATAAAAGCAGATCGCCCTGACCGATCGCAAAATTGCAGAGTGCAGCGTCCGAGAACAGATCTTTAGAGGAGGGCAGTCTGCCCGAGGGGAGCTTTACGCATCCGTCAATGTCAGCCGATGACGAGAAGCCGCATCTTTTTGCCGTTTGAAGGATTTTTTCTCCGCCGAGCTTTGCGGCGAGGTTGTAAAAATAGACATTGCAGGATTCGGCAACGGCGTTTTTCATATCTATGACACCGTGCCCTTTTTTCTCATGACACGAGAACACCCTGCCCGATGGGGTGGTGTAGCTTCCGTTGCAAACGAATGTAAGGGAAGGGTCGATACCGTTTTCAATAGCTGCGGCGGCAACACAGAGCTTAAACACCGAACCGACGCCGTAATTCGAAACTGCACGGTTTACAAGAGGGGCGGTATCGTCGTTAAGCCTGCTTGCCGCATCGTCACCGGTAAAAGAGGGCAGACTGCACATGGCGCGTATTTTTCCGTTGTCGGCGTCCAGCACAACGGCGGCTCCTTTTTTCACACCGCGCATGGCACCTTCGGTTGCGATCTGTATGTTGCGGTCGACGGTAAGAACCACATCGCCGCCCGAGGAGCCCTCGTCGATAACGCCGTCAACACCCGCCAGAATGTCGTTTGTCGCCGAAAGCGCAAATACCGCACGGGTAAAACCCGACGAGAAAAGCACCGAGTCAAAAGCCTTTTCGACACCGCAGACACCGTTGCCGTCGCGGTTTATATATCCGAGCAGATGACAACAGAGACTGTCCGAATACCTGATTGGGGCAAAGTACTCAACCGTTCCGACGGGCAGCTCGCGGTCACCGATTGGCGCGGTCGAGGGGAAACCGCTTATAAGACGCTCTATGGCGGCGGAAAGCCTCTCACCGTTCAGAAGCTCGGTAGCTGCCGTGATCCCCGAATCGTTAGGAGGCAGCACGCAGGATCGCATATATGTCCTGCCTGTGAGACGGCGCATCCTGCAGTCGTATATATTACCTCTGCAGGAGTAGAGCTTGAGTGAATAAGAGGATTGTTCGGCGGCTGCCTTTTTGTATCGGTCGCTTGCCGCGACCACACCGACCCTTACGGCGGCAAAAAGCATCATTGCCGCAAGAACGGTAAAACAGACCGACAGACGAAGCCCGAAGCGGGCGGCGGGTGTGAATGACGATTTTCGATTACCTTTCATATTATCACCGTTTTCTGTGTTGCGCTTGTGCCTCTCGACGCACCGAGGGGGCAGCGGCGGGAAGGGAAGGACGGATCCGCCGAGCACGACAAATTGCCCGAAGGTACCGTAATTCGCCGATACAGTGTCAAGTTACTTGCCAACCGATGATATTATCGGCAAAAATAACGCTTTTCAAGCAGCGGATAAATGGGAACGAGACAAAAATTTTCCCGATTCTTAATCTGTCGGTCTGCTTTCCTTCGCATGTCGGCTTTCTCAGACGAATCGGGTCGGCTCGGGCTCCCTTCTGCAAAAACAAAAAACCGACCTAAGGTACGCATCCTGGCGCTGCCCCTCGCACTTCTCTGCCCCGCCTTTTTTTGTGAGGCGGCAGTCTCTCCGTCTTTTCCGTACCTGCCTAAAATAAGCGAAGCTCCCCGCCCGACAGGGCGGGGAGCTTCGCTTATATAAGCATACATATCGGATTTTTCTCGGCGCTCCTTTTTGCGCCGACTTTCGGAAATGAGTGAGCCTTACCCTTTGCCGGGGATCCCTTCGTATTCCTCCCTCAGTTTTTCAAGCGCCTTTTTTTCAATACGGCTTACATATGAGCGCGATATGCCCAGCAGCCGTGCGGTCTCCCGCTGGGGAAGCTCTTCACCCGTTATAAGCCCGTAGCGGAGGGCGATTACCGTACGTTCCCTCTCGGTCAGACAACGCTCCATAAACCCTTTAAGCTTTTCCGAATGGAGCCGCAGATCGACATCGTCCGCCATGTTGGATTCGTCGGCTATCACATCTATAAGCGTCAGCGCGTTGCCGTCTTTATCGGTGTCGATGGGCTCGTTTATCGAGACATCCTGAGCGGTCTTTTTGAGATTTCTGAAGTACATAAGTATTTCGTTTTCAATGCAGCGGGAGGCATAGGTGGCAAGGTGTATGCCTTTGTCGCTTTTGTATGTAGAGACCGCCTTGATAAGACCGATCGTGCCGATCGATATAAGGTCGTCCTGATCGGCGGCACCGTAGTATTTTTTAGCTATGTGGGCAACAAGCCGCAGGTTGTGCTCGATAAGCAAACGCCTTGCCGACTTGTCGCCTGCCTCGCTTTTTTTCAGCAGCTCCTCTTCTTTTTCCTTGCTCAAAGCCTCGGGAAACGAGCCCGACCTCCCGGCGTGCAATATCCACAGTGCAATGCCCGAAAGGACATTCATTATCGCCTGCCATATCATATTCATCACCCCTTACGCTACATTTATAGTACTAATGGAAGTCCCATTATACCTGATACCGTTTGTCCTCACAGGTACTTATAAGTCGACCGTCAAATTTTGTCGGGACTACCGTCGGATTCAATGTTTCTCATCCCTGCATCGAATCGGTGTACGAAAAACGCGAAGCGGGAACCTTGCAAAGGGCGGCTGTCCTGATTTTCAGGATTCTTAAAGGACACGCCTTTTTCTTGACAAAAACTTCCATCGGGGCTATAATTACAAAGTATGATGTCGAACGAAAAGCAAATCACCGAACAGAAACGAAAAGATCAAAAAACAAAAAGAAAAATAGGGTAGAGAAAAGAAAAAAACAGCGCAGGGTAGAGTATAGGCGGGGAGATGTCGGGAGTGCGCCGCGCCCGTCGGAAAAGGAGGAGCGAGTCTATGCCTAAGATAAATAAACATAAGTGGAATGCGGCGGACTCGGTCACCTCGGTGAGGATCGCACTATCGATACTTCTTTTGTTTGTCCCGACCGATACAAAGTGGTTCCTTGTTGTTTATACCGCCGCGGGGATAACCGATGTGCTTGACGGTCTGATCGCGAGAAAGATCGGAGTCGCGGACGAATTCGGCGCACGGCTTGACAGTATTGCAGATCTGATGTTTTACGGTATAATGCTTGTCAAACTGCTCCCGCGCCTTTACAGGGCTCTTCCGATCGGCGTGATCTGCGCCGTGGGCGTCGTCCTTTTGCTGCGTGCGGTATCGTATATAACCGCCGCAATAAAGTATCATAGGTTTGCTTCCTTACACACATGGCTCAATAAGCTGTGCGGTGCATCGGTGTTCTTGCTGCCGTATATTCCGCTTTCCGCCGTCGGCACTTACGGGTGGGCTGCCTGCGTTTTGGCGTTTGCCGCCGCACTGGAGGAGCTGCTGATACACTTTA
>CAUCSW010000055.1 GCA_958445555.1 uncultured Clostridia bacterium
CGGTTCCGAGTGACGAAAGAAGCGAAAACGATCCCGCTGCCTCCCCTGTTCCGCTGCCGAATGCCGATATCGCCGCACCGATGATCACCGACACTATAAGCACTCCCGATGAGCCCGGTGTTATTCCGCCGATGCGCACCTTTCCCAAAAGGTATCCCGCTGCCACCGCCGTGAAGAACAGGATAACGATCGATGAGGCATTCATCCGCACAACCTTCCTATGATGAGAGTGACCGCCGCACCGGAAATTGCCGCGACTATCGCCGAGAATATCTGATACATTTTTCTGCGCGGCATTTCTTCTATTGCATCTATCTTTTTCTCATGTCGCAAAAGATGTTCATTTGTATGCTTGAGTTCATTGGCGAGGGTCACAAGTGTTTCGTTTATGGAGCGTATCTCATTCTGCACCTCCCTGAGTTCCGCGACCGTGTTTTGCAGCGCTTTGATCTGCTGCTCGTGTCTCTCGACCGCTATTGCCACCTCTTCCATTTTTTAAACCACTTCCTCCCTGAGTATTTCATAGTTAAGGTTTCTGCGATAATTCCTGAACCTGATAATCTCGTTACCGTTATCGTCATGTTCAAGAAAAACGATCGTATATGTTGACCTTATTGTATATCTGTTGACATAGTCTGTTCGCAGCGGCTCTTCAAGGGTTTTTATATGGCGTTTGAATGCAGCGTGCGGATACACGACCGTGAATTCAAAGTAGAATATGTCACCTTCATTTATTCTGTAATTATTTACGGGCATATCGGACGGAAGCTCCATTCCAATAAGCTCTTCCACTTTTTTGTGCATAACGGGGTCGTCCCTGCTTTTGCCTGCGGTGCATCCCCAAAGGCAGGCGGTCAGCGAGGTGAACAGTGCGCAAAGAATCAGGAACTGTTTTATCATCCTCTTCAGTTTATTGATCCTCATCATCTCACCCTCCCATCAATAGAAACATTCGTTTATGACACGGACATTGTTAATAAGGTCAACATTAAATGTCACCTCTTTGCCGTACAGATCGTCTATGGGATGGCATTCGTCACCGTATCTCCACACTGCCGTTTCCCTTACCTTTTTCCCGGAAGGAGCGAAAGGTGCAAACGAGTCGGGGTGGATCAGATGAGATGTGGTAGTTCTGTGATATTCACCGAGCAGCGGGGCGATCGCCCATATTGCGACATTATCGAATATCTCCGGTTCGCTTCGTCTGCCGCGGCTGAATTCACGGTCAAAGCCCGCCGACTTGGCATCCGTGTTTGCGACGAATCCCGCGCGGTATCCTCTTTCCTGCAGCATTTTTACATATCCGCGCATATACTCGGCAGTCGGTTTGACGCTCTCTTCGTCAAGAACCGCAAACAATGTGTTTCCCGTGGGGATGAACAGATCTTCCGCCGCCTTCACGGCTGAGCTTGCGTCAACCATTCCCTGCATCTCGGTTATACATTCGGTCGTCGGGCTATACATAAGTGCTATCCGGCAAACGCGGTCATGGAGATAATCGATCTCCGCAGTGGTAAGACGATTTTTGCCGTTTATGTATCTTCCGAAGAAATCGGGTTGCTGCTTGTTTCGCATGACCCATTCATAGAGTGAAAGATTATTCTGCAATACGGTGTCGGCGCGCACATTACTGTCCGCCCCGAGGATCAGCGAATCTTTCGCGGGCGGCATTTTGGTGCGCGAAGCCGGGTCATCACCGTCGAATGTATTTATATTCAATGCGTGAGTGTGTCTGTGTGCCATTGTTGATCTTCCTTTCTTATTGTCTTTAATTCCGTCAGTCGATCTTCCGACTCTTTGATTTTTCTTTCATATAAAGATATCTTGCAAAGAACCTTTCGGATTTGCTTTTTCCCTTTCCCTGCCGTGAGACGAACCCGTCAATGTCGGACAAAGCGCCGCATGCCTTAAGCAGTCCCGCATAACCGATGAGTATCCCGACTGCCTTATCTTCTTCGCCCATGGGATACTCGATCTCAAGCTCGTAATCGGTCACTCCGAGATAACGGTTGATGTCAAGCGATACCTTGGTGCCGTGAGCTCCGCCGATGATAACGCGATCGGTGGTAAGGCTCCCGAGCTTTTTAAGGACGGTCTGCGTACCGGGAAAAACATCGGGGACTCCTTTGAGGATCACCGTGTTTTCAAGGCTGCAGTCCTTTTTGTCCATATGATGAAATTTGCGTGTTGCCTCAATGACCGCTCCCTTTTTTCTGACCCTGAAGGTCGCTCCCGAGCGGGTCATGGAGAGATTATCGGTATCATAATAGTAATTTGTCTGATGTATGCTTTTTCTGCCGCCGACCGCATTCAGGAGCGTGCTGCACTCCTTCTCAGTCAGCATTACCTTTTTCTCGAACTCAAGCATTTTATCTCTTCCTTATAAGTTTTCCCGAACCGTTTTTCGGCAGCTCGCTGACCAGCTCTATGATATTGGGGACTTCATACGACGGCAAAAGTGCCGCTGCCGCGTGAAGCGCCTCGCTTTTATCCTTAAAATCCCCTGCCAGACTCATGGCAAGATGCTCGACGCCGTTTTTGTCCTTCACGCCGTATACGAGCACCTCTCTCACCCGCGGATCCGCTTTCATCGCAGCCTCGACCTCCTGCGGATATACATTCATTCCGCTTATGATCAGCATATCGTCCGCTCTTCCGTGGATCTTTATCAATCCCGCATCGTTGATCTCGGCAAGGTCGCCGGTATCAAGCCAGCCGTTTTTTAAGACACGCGCCGTCGCTTCTTTAGCGTTGTAGTATCCTTTCATTACATTTTTACCTTTTACCCACAGTCTGCCGATGACCCCGACGGGGCACTCGACACCGTCGTTATCGGTTATCTTCACCCTCACCGAGGGCAACGGTATACCGACGCAATCAGGGTAGGTTTCAAAAAGCTCAGGCGGCAGAAACGAGACCCTCGGAGATGCCTCGGTAAGACCGTATACACTGTAGATCGATGCATTTTGGAGCAGCGCCCTTATGCCCTCAGCCGTTTTTCTGTCAAGACATTCGCCGCTCACCGCAGCCCTTTTCACCGATTCAAACCTTTCTTTAGGTGCTATCTTTGCAAGTGCCGACATCAATGTAGGGGTTCCGCAGAAAACCGTTGCCCCGCATTTTTTGACAAGTGCGGACAGTCTCACGGGATTAAACGGTTCGGAGCAGAAAACAATGTTTGCGCCGACTGTCAGAGCGGTCAGAAACTCGCCGGTAAGGACCGCGCAGTGATAAAGAGGCCGTGCGATCAGTATTGTATCGGTATCGCTCATGCCGAAGTATCCGGAAACATCTCTGACATTTGTGATGATGCATTCATCATCAAGCATTGCACCCTTCGGCGAACCCGTGGTACCCGAGGTACACATAATGAGCGCGGGATGATTTTCGGGCGGTATGTACTCCGAATCCGAGAGAGTGTGGACCGTGATCCTGCCGTTTTGTTCCCTTATCATACCGTCCGGGCTTACGGTATCAACGATCCTCTTGCAATGCATACTCCCGTATCTTATCGAGAGAGGGACTGCCGTGACCCCCGCGGCAAAGCAGCCGAGGAGCGCAAGTGCGGTCGACATCTCTGATGTACAGGCGATCGCGCAGCATTTCTTTCCTCTGACCGTTTCGGCAATGCTCTCGGCTTCAAACACCGCATCGGCATAGCCTATCTTTCTGTTGTTTTCCTTTATGTATGATGCCTTGTGATCTAACATTGCTTCCCTGACAAAATCCCACAAAGTCAAACAAATCAGTCCCCCTTTTTCACATACCTGTTGACAAGTCTTATAACACTTCCGACATTTTTAAGCTTTTCGGGATTCATATCCGCTTCCTTCAGCGAAATCTTGAATTCGTCCTCCAAAGTAACGAGCAGCTCAACAAGCTGCATACTGTCAAGACCGAGGTCCGCTTTAAGGCCGCTTGTTGCTGAAAGTCTTTCCGCGCCGCTCATCTTTTTCAATACCCGCTTAACCTTTTCTTCTGTTTTCACCTTCACTCATCACCTTTCTCAGTGCCTTTTTAACCTCTTCATAGCACTCATCTTCACTCTTTGTTGTGTCGATCGGAACGCCGCCGTTCTTTTTGCAAATCTTTTTAAATGCCTTTTGCAGATTGTACTGAAGCGGCACATCTATATAGCGATCTCTTTCCTCGGGTCTTGAGCGCACCCGCATAAGCGCCTCCTCAACGGGAACCTCGCAGAAAAACGCAATATCCGGCTTTATGACCGAGCGCGATATTTCGTATATCCACTTATCGGAACCGTATCCCCTTGCAACAAGATTGGCGAGACATGAATAAAAGTATCGATCGCTTATGACCGTCCTTCCGCGTTCCAGCATAGGTCCGATCACCTTGGCAGTATGCTGCACACTGTCGCTCGCAGCAAGGAGTGACAGGCTGCGGTAGTCATAGTCGTCGTGGCACGGGTTATCCATATATGTCCTGAATATCTCGGAGCCTCTGACATACGGCGTCGGCTGCTTAGTGACAAAGACTTCGCCGTTTCCCTCTGCTTTAAGGTCGTTTACAAGACGGTTTATAAGGGTGGTCTTTCCGCTGCCGTCAAGACCGCAGAAGGTTATAAGCAGACCTCCGCGGTCGTTCTTTTTCATTTCAAGTCTTCTCATTTTTCTGCCACCTCCCGCAAAAGCTTTGTTCTGTCCGCCGAGAAAAATCTTTCGGCAATATCGGATGTTGTATACTCATATTCCTTTTTTTCGGCAGGTGCCGTGACTCTTACCATTGTCGAATCGTCGCCCTTCATAAGTTCACGCGCCCGCAAAACCGCATAGCGGTTCACATTGATAAACAACGCATCTGCGGACAGTACGGCATACGCACAGGCTCGATCGACTCCGAGTGAGTGAGAGCGGGAGAAGAAAGCATCGACGCCGTCGGTATCCATACCGTGAAGCAGGAAGTATATATCACAGTACTTATACATGGTCATATCCCGTCTCATCCTGATCCACGGCAGCGTTGTCGCTTCCTTATACAGGTGGCAGCAGAGATGAACGAGAAAATCTTCTTTTGAGAGGGTGCGAACGATCGACTGACCGACCTTTTTGTCATATGAACGGTTCAAAATGGAATCGGTCAGCTTATCTCCGCCGTTTTTATAGTCAAGAGAGAAATTAAGGTCCACCTCGGCAAAGGTCTCAGCCTTGCCGTTAATCTCCTTTATATAGGGGATCGTTTCACCTCTGTTTATCCTTGAATTGATTATTTCCTTACGGTCCGCCGGAACAAAGCCGTTTTCGGTCACCTTGCCCTGTCTGAATCCGCACTGCCTCAGGCAGTCACCTATCTCGGTCAGATCCTTTTGACGAACCAGAAGATCCACATCGTTTGAGGTGCGGCATCCCTCGGGATACATTCCGCAAAGCAGCGCTCCTTTAAGCGCTGCATACTTTTCCTCTTTGCCTTCAAGCGCCTTTCTGAGCTCATCAAGCACTTTGTACAGATCGTCGTTTACCATACGGTTGATCTTTGAGACCAGCTTCAGAGAATTCTTGAATTCGCGGTTTATCGGGGCGTCCGGCGCATACCGCCTGATCGTTTGAAGCGCGACGCCCTGCATTCTGTTATAATGCAGTTTTCCGAGAACGGCGGGTGTCGCTGCCTTTTTTATCAAATACGACAGTCTGTCGGGATCTGCCGTGAGAAAACTGCACAACTCCTTGTAAAGAGCTCTTTCGTTTTTATTCATCATCATCTTCCTATCTTTATTCTTTTACCTGCATAT
>CAUCSW010000056.1 GCA_958445555.1 uncultured Clostridia bacterium
GGCATCACGATCATGGATTATCAGGGCAACATCGTGGCTTCCGTAGGCGGGCGCGGCAAAAAGGAAGGCAATATGCTGCTTGACCACGCATATGCGGTGCCGAATCAGCCGGGATCGGCGATGAAGGGCATAGGTGCATATGCGCTTGCGATCGATGAGAATCTCATCAATTATTCTACCATGATAGAGGACAGTCCGCTCGCCAAGCAGGACGGCAGGGATTGGCCTGTCAACTGGTACTCGGGCTATACCGGCAATCAGACGGTAGCCCATGCCATAGCGCAGTCGATAAACACCATTCCCTGTAAGCTTGTAAAGCAGCTTTCCACCGCGAAGAGCTACGAATTTGTCACCAAAAAGCTCGGTCTTTCGCATCTCAATCCCGGTCCCGACAAGGATGAAACGATATCAGCCCTTGCAATAGGCGGTACCAACGGCGGGGTTACGCCCGTCGAGCTTGCGGGAGCGTATGCCATATTCGGAAACGGCGGCAAGTTCTATACCCCCAAGACATATACAAGGGTGACCGACCGCAACGGCAACGACCTGCTCAAGGTCAGCGAGGATGATTATGTTCAGGCGATAAGCGAGGATTCGGCTTATGTTATGAACAGGCTCTTAAAGAATGCCGTTTTCGGAAGAGATGCGACTTCGTGGATGTTCGGCGCGGCTACTGAAAGCGAACTGTTTGCAAAATCCGGAACCTCTTCGGACTACTATGACAACTGGCTTGTCGGCGGCTCGCCTTACTATGTGGGCGCGGTATGGGTTGGCTTTGATATCCAGGAAGAGTGTCCCACCAACAACGCCAAGTATATCCTGACCGACATCTTCAGAGAAATCCACAAGGGTCTTGAGGTCAAGTCGTTCCAAGGAAGCGACAATGTCGTATCGGCGGTGTATTGCGAGGCAACGGGACTTCTTGCAAGCGGAAACTGTCCGAGCGTGAACACGGGATATTATAAGAAGGATGCCATGCCCGGCACCTGCACATATCATAAGGACGGCGGCTCTCATTCGGACACTTCGTCCGGCACCTCCTCCGAGGGCGGGGACACTTCGTCCGAAACCCCTTCCGAGAATCCCGATGACGGCGGCGAAACAACGCCGCAGGATTAGAAGACGAACCGACAGAGCCGAGGCGGCAAAACAGTCCCTCGGCTCTTTATTAAACGGCTGCGGCGGAATGCCGTTTGCTTTGAGATACAAAATTAAATATAATTTATTTAAAAAACTGTTGCATATTTCGGCAGCTATGGTATACTACACTGTGTATCGATCGGACGCGCCGTATGAATATCGGCTCATCCTCGGGTATGCGGAAAAAGGCGGCGATAGGGTAGATGCCGTGACCCCCCGAAAAAAACAACGATAATTCTTTAGGGAGAATTCTTATGAGTGATGTACCGGAAAGATTTAATTGGCACACAGACGGAAAAGCGGACAAGAGAGCCGTATTTTCGGGCAGGAATTACAGATTTTCATTTATTACCGATCGGCTTGTTCGAATAGAATGGGATCCGAAAGGCAAGTTTGAGGACAGGGCGAGCCAGTCGTTTTTCTATCGCAATCAGCCCGTTCCCGAATTCAGCGCAACGGTAGACGAGAAGAATGTATTGAGGGTCGAAACCGAGTATATCGTTCTTACATATAAAGAGGACGCGGAGTTTTCCGCTGATACCCTTTCCGTCGCACTGAAGAATGCTCCCGGCACCGTATGGCATTACGGCGACAAAATAGAGCAGCTCAAGGGCACGACCAAGACTCTTGACGGGGTGGACGGCGTGACCGAGCTTAACGACGGTGTCATTTCGCGCAACGGAATCGCCGTTATTGATGACAGTGATACATTGCTGCTCGGTGAGGACGGTTGGATCGAGGTCCGCAATGAGAATACGACCGATATGTATGTCTTTGCTTACGGACACGATTATCTTGCCGCAGTACGCGATCTTTACAAGGTGACTGGCGTTCCGCCCATGCTCCCCCAATATGCTCTCGGAAACTGGTGGAGCCGTTACCACAGATACACCCAGGACGAATATCAGGATCTTATGCTGAGGTTTGAAAAGGAAAATATTCCGTTTTCGGTTGCCGTTGTTGATATGGACTGGCATCTTGTGGATGTTCCTTATGAGGAGGGCGACGAAAACAAATCGATCGGACCTGCAGTGGACAAATACGGAAGAAGATCCACCGGTAATTGCTTCGGCTGGACGGGATACACCTGGAACACCGAGCTTTTCCCCGATTACAAGGCGTTTCTCAAATTCCTCGGCGATCACAATCTCAAGACCGCACTCAACCTCCACCCATCGGACGGCGTGAGGCATCACGAGTCGATGTACAGAGAAATGGCAGAGGCGTGCGGAATGAATCCCGATGAGGGCAAACAGGTTTGCTTTGATCTGCTGAATCCTCAGTTTATGGAAAAATATTTCGACATTATCCATCACCCCTATGAGGAGGAAGGCGTTGGTTTCTGGTGGATGGACTGGCAGCAGGGAGAGTCTTATCGCTGGCTGCACGAGGCGACCGAAAATAAGGATCCGAGAGAAAGGCTTGATCCTCTCTGGATGCTGAACCATCTGCACATTCTTGATATTTCGCGCAACGGCAAGCGCCCGATGTTCTTCTCGCGCTATGCGGGAATAGGCAGTCAGCGTTACCCCGTCGGATTTTCGGGAGATACCCTTATCACATGGGAATCGCTTGACTTCCAGCCTTACTTTACCGCAAATGCGTCGAATGTTGGATATTCATGGTGGAGCCACGATATAGGCGGTCATATGTGCGGATACAGGGATGACGATCTGGCGCTCCGCTGGATGCAGCTCGGCGTGCTTTCGCCCATAAACCGTCTGCATAGCTCAAGCAATGATTTTTCGGGTAAAGAGCCTTGGAATCTTGCGCCCGAGCACGCGAAGATCGCGGCGGATTGGCTAAGACTGCGTCATCAGCTCTTCCCCTACATATACACGATGAATTACCGCAATCATCATGATCTGCAGCCGCTTGTGCAGCCTATGTATTACGGATATCCGGAGTGCAGCGAGGCATATTCGCACAAGAACCAGTTTATGTTCGGAAGCGAGCTTATGGTAGCTCCCGTGACCACGAAAAACGATCCCGTGTCAAGACTGGCAAAGACCTCGGTTTGGTTCCCGAAGGGCGAATGGTTTGATATATTCACCGGTCTTAAATATACCGGCGAAAAGACGGTCGATGTTTATCGCGGACTGAACGAATATCCCGTGTTCGCCAAGGCGGGCGGCATTCTTCCGATGTATAAGGACTACGGAGACAATCAGCTTATCAACCGTGATGAGCTTGAGGTAAGGGTGTTCCCGGGCGCTTCGAGTGTATTTGAGCTTTATCAGGATGAGGGCGAGTATGATCGCTTTGAAGACGGTCACTTTGCCACCACCGCAATGAAGCTTGATTGGAGCGAAAAGCCTTCATTTGTGATCGAATCGGCGGAGGGCGACCTTAAGCTGATTCCGAAAAAACGCACATATAAGGTCATATTCTGTGCCGTGGGAAAAGAACCCGAAGTCGATGTGACACTCAACGGAAGGGTATCAAAGTTCACAAGCGAGTATGACAGGAAAGCGCACACCCTTACTGTTACGGTGACTGCAAAAACAGTGGAGACCGTAAAGATCACTCTTTCGGGTGAGGATCTTGTTTATGATAACCGCGATGCGGCCGACAGAGTCTTCGATATTCTGCTCCACAGTCAGATAGACTTTGAGAAGAAGCAGAACGCATGGAACTGGATCAAAAACGACAAGCGTTATCGGAATCTCGGGTTCCTGTTTACCGAACAGGAAATGAAGTATGTCTACGGCGGGCTTAAAGAGGTCTGCGATCTTCTCAAAGAGTCTTCCGAAAGATAAGTGAGGGTTCTCCGAAAAAACGGGTGCCGGGTCCGGCTCCCGTTCATGGCAAGCGCTTAGGGTCGATGATCGACCTCGGATAGTGGGCGCCCTGCGTTCGTCAGCAGTAACGGACGAACGCAGGGCGCTTTTGCTTTCTGCAGTCCGCCTCGCAGAGAGCGATGACCGTCGTTCGCCGCAAGGCGCAGGGGAGCGTGTTGTTTCTGTTGACTTTACGGGGGGTATGGGGTATTATATAATGGTGTTGGAGCGACTCGACAGCACTGCCGAGCGACAAGCAGCCGGGATCCGGCCGCTTATATACCCAGGGTCTTGATAATAACGGCGGAAGGAGGGAGCAGCGTGACGGTTACTGCGGGAATAAGAAATAAAGACATCCGTAACAAAGGCGACGGCAGATATATTCATGTAATATCGTTCAGGATAATGCTGCTTCTTGCGTGGTGCAGGGAAACACTCTTCCCGTTTGCGCGTTATATAATTCTGCGTATTCCTCTGATAAACACGGCGGTGGACTATGTTTATCCCGCCCTGATGATAATTGCCGCAGTGGGCGCGTTTCCTTATCTTGTCAAAAAGATAAGGTTTACGGACCTGCTTATATATATGTCAATGGTGACATTTGTGCTTATAAACGCAGCAGTTTTCCCTTCTAATTCCGAATATATTTTCGCCGCTTTCGGATCGACTGTCAGTGTGATGCTCCTTATGTTTGTCGGCATTTCGATCGATTACGAAGAGAATAAGAAGCTTTTGTATTTTGCTTCGCTCCTCGGAGTTGTTGCTCAGATCATCTTCACATTCATTGCGCCCTCCGACAGTGCCGTTGATGAAGAGAGAATGAATGTTGCGTATGTCGTGCTGCCGTCGGCGTTGTATCTGATAGGTTATGCCCTTGAAAAGAAAAGGGTACGCTATTGGATTGCTGCGCTTCTGTCGTTTTTTATGGTGCTTATGTGCGGAACGCGCGGACCTGCCGTTATAACGGTTGTGTTCCTTTTTGCCGGGATACTTACTGTTGCATTTTCGAATCTTACGCCGAAAAAATTTATACTGACGGCGGTCTTTTTTGCCGTGCTGGTAATCCTGCTTACAACGACGGACGTATTGAAAACGGTAGCGGAGACACTGTCGGGTTGGTTTGAGAATCTGGGTCTCAGCACCCGCATATTTGACCGTATCCTTGAAGAGGACTTCGATGAGAGCAAGGGCAGAGAAAGAATAGTGCAGATCATAATGTCCGCCGTCAAAGAGCATCCGATCTTCGGCAACGGACTGATGGGCGATCGCTTCATTCTGCTTGTGAACAGAGGGACCGTCGGATACAGTCACAACATCTTCCTTGAATTCTGGTGCGAATACGGGGTCATTCTCGGAACCGCTTTTATTGCCGCAGTGACGGTGCCGCCTGTTATCGCATTTTTTAAGTGCCGAAATGTCGGTATCAGACTTATGCTTTTGGTATTGTTCTGTGCTTCGGTATTAAAGCTTTCTTTTTCCCAGTCGTATGTCTACGACGGCGATTTTTATATGTTTTTAGGCTACACCGTCGCGGTGCTCAGGTATTGTCGCGAGAAGTCCGATTTACGTAGGACCGAATATTGCCTGCCTGCGGTGTCGGCGTCGGAGCCGTAATAACAGAAGCTATAAAAAAGGAGAACAAAATGAAGGGTATTATTCTTGCGGGCGGTAAGGGTACCAGACTGTACCCCATAACAAAGGCGGTCTCAAAGCAGCTGCTTCCCATCTATGATAAGCCGCTGATCTACTATCCGTTGTCGGTGCTGCTGCTTGCCGGCATAAGAGAAGTCCTCATTATTTCGAC
>CAUCSW010000057.1 GCA_958445555.1 uncultured Clostridia bacterium
CCCTTCGGGGTGACGGGAAAGATAATTAAGCGCGATAGCCGTTCCGAAAGAAAATCCGAGAAGATATATTTTTCTGCCGGGGAGCTTGTCCCTTAACAACCCGATTAGCTCCTCAAGATCCGTGACCAGCGTGTCAATGGTTATCCTGCTGCAGTCGGCGTTTTCGTAATATGTTCTGCCGCTGCCTCTCTGATCCCAGTTGACCACGGTGAGGGAGCGTTCAAGAGGACGCTGATAGCAGTATGAGACGCAGGAAACGGGCGCGCCGGGCCCTCCGTGAAGAAATAACAGGATAGGATTGCGGTTGCTTTCCCCTCTGACCGAAACATATTGCTTTATGCCGCCCAATTCGATGTACCCCGAAAAGTCGATCGAACCTTCGCCGTCGAGTCGGAATGCCGCGATGTTTTTTCTTCTTTTAACGATCCAGATAATCAACAGTATAAGAGTGATCATAATTTAAGTATTCAACCGCCTTTCAATCGCTATTATCGGCATGAAGGCGATAAAATATTCGGCACCGCGCCGCCGACGAAAGCATCTTTTGACCGCCGCGGCAAACTTGACGAAAAAGCGAAAAAACATTCGGTCAACGGTGTTTTATAAGGTTGCATATCGGGCAAAATTATGATACAATAACAGTGTATTCTGCCCTCGGCTTTTGCTTTCGGATATTTATGTTTTTGCAAAAGCTTACGGTGTCACGCGCTGCCGGCCCTTTTCAGGGCCTGCGGCGATGACATCTTCGTTAAACAAGGGCAATACATATATTTAACCGAGCGCGGCGTTCGCGCGGGGTGGTGGATCGGACCGATCCTGCCCTGACGGGCGTGTCGCGGGAGTTTATAAGATCATGAAAGAGGTGAACGGAGTGGACGCAGATAACCGACGAAGCGCGGAACCCCCGAGTATTGCCGCACGGGCGAGCTCTGTTTCCGCGCCGTGCACAGTTCTCTGAGCATTCCGTGCTTCTCCGAGGCAAACGCAGATGATCCGGATCCGAAAAACGGATCGCGGGTAGCTGCCGTATGCCGAAAAACGAGAGGAGAAGCAAGATGAGCAAAATAGAAATCGAAGAAAAAATAAAAAAGCTCTCCGAAGCGCGCAGGTTTTCGGAGATAAGAGAAATATTCCTTGAAATGGAAGCGGTCGACATCGCGCCGTTTTTTGAGCTGTTGCCCGAATATGCACAGACGGTCGTCTACCGCCTGCTGCCTAAAGAGCTTGCCGCCGAAGTGTTCGTCGAGATGGACGGCGATATGCAGGAGCGCCTCATTGTATCCCTCAGCGATAAGGAACTGAAGGAGACCCTTGACGAGCTGTACCTTGACGATACCGTCGACATAATCGAGGAGATGCCAGCAACGGTCGTAAAGCGCATATTGAGGCATTCGGATCCCGCCGCACGCAAGCAGATCAACGAGCTGCTTAAATATCCGAAGGACAGTGCCGGCAGCATAATGACCCCCGAATATGTCGATCTCAAAAAAGAGATGACCGTTTCCGAGGCGTTCGACCGAATAAGAAAAACCGGCGTCGATAAGGAGACGGTGTACACCTGTTATGTGACCGATAAGAGCCGTCACCTGCTCGGCGTTCTTACGGTCAAGGAGCTGCTGCTCGCAAAACCGCAGGATATAATCGGCGAGCTTATGGAGACCAATGTCATATACATCGGTACGGGTGAGGACAAAGAGAACGCCGCGAACCTGCTCAATAAATACGGATTCCTTGCCGTCCCGGTGGTCGACGGAGAGACCAGACTTGTCGGAATAGTGACCTTCGATGACGCTATGGATGTCATGAAGGACGAGAGCACCGAAGATATCGAAAAAATGGCGGCTATCACACCTGTCGACAAGCCGTATCTAAAGCTCGGCGTCTTCACGATCTTCTTTTCGAGGATCCCCTGGCTTATGCTTTTGATGGTGAGCGCGACCTTTACCGGAATGATAATATCGGGATTCGAAGAAAAACTGGCGCTCTTCCCCGCCCTTATCGGCTTTATACCGATGCTTATGGACACCGGCGGAAATTCCGGAAGTCAGGCATCGGTCACCGTTATACGCGCCATTTCACTCGGTGACATCGAATTTAAGGATACATTACGCGTAATATGGAAAGAGCTGCGCGTTTCGGTCCTGTGCAGCGTCTCGCTTGCGGCGGTCTGCTTTTTGAAGATATGGCTGGTTGACCACCTCATATTCCGCAGCGTAAACGATATTGCGGCAATGGCGGTCATCTGCGTAACGCTTGCCGCAACCGTTATAGTGGCAAAGCTGGTGGGCTGCACGATGCCGCTGCTTGCAAAAAAAGCGGGCTTTGACCCGGCGGTAATGGCGAGTCCGTTTATAACAACGATCGTCGATGTCCTGTCGCTGCTTATTTATTTCGGAGTGGCTTCCCTGCTTTTGTTTTCCTGAAACGGTGCGGGAGCTTTCACGCTTGCGGAATCAAGGAAAAAGCTGACAAAAATAAAGATGACGATGCGCCCCTTTGCATTAAGCGGAGGGGCGCATCGCTTTGTATGTTAACTGCCTGCGGTCGGGTTGCCGGTTAAGTGCACCCGAATGCGCGTGCCATGCCTGAGCTGACAGACGGCAGGGTTCGATTCCCGTCAGCTTAAGCAAACAATAATAATCCGAATCAGTTTTTTCGCTGCGGATTTTCCGCATTGCCGCGTTAAAATCCTCGTTAATCCGAAAGGATTAACTGCGTTTTATGCCTTGCACTGCAAAAAATCCGATATCGAAAAAATCTGCGACCTAAAATGAGTGGACTTTTTGTGCGGATTTTTATGCGGAGGATGCAATAAGGCTTCCCGCCTTATAAAGACGACAAGTGAAAATACGCCGAAAATACACCATTTTAGGCTGGTTCGGATTCATTATCGTTTGCCTACCCGACTTTGACCGTTTTAGCTAAAAACGCCGATACAGCGATTAGTATCATTTTTACCCGTCAATAATTTTCTCTGAAAAACAAAGACGGGTGGTTGGTAAATGTATAATAAGGTTGTTATATGCGGAGTCGACACATCAAAGCTTCCGGTTATGAAGGAGGCGGAAAAGGAGCGCCTTTTGAAGGCGGTCAAGGCGGGCGACCGCTCCGCCAGAGAGCAGCTTATTAACGGCAATCTGAGACTGGTGCTCAGCGTGATCCAGCGCTTTACGGGGCGCGGGGAAAACCTTGACGATCTGTTCCAGATAGGCTGCATCGGTCTTATAAAATCGATCGACAACTTTGATATCAATCAGAATGTGCGGTTCTCGACCTACGCGGTCCCGATGATAATCGGAGAGATCAGGCGGTATTTAAGGGACAACAGTCCCATGAGGGTGAGTCGGTCGATCAAGGATACCGCTTACCGCGCAATGAAGACCAAGGAGCAGCTGCTCAACCGACTCGGTCGTGAGCCGACGGTCGAAGAAATAGCAAAGGAGCTCGGCGTAGACCGCGTCGATGTGGTCACCGCGCTTGAAAGTATTGTCGAACCGATATCGCTTCAGGAGCCGGTTTATTCCGACGGCGGTGATACGATATATGTGCTTGACCAGATAGGAGATAAAAACGACGACAGAAACTGGCTTGAAGAAATATCCTTCAGGCAGGCGGTAAGCGAACTCGGAGAGCGCGAAAAGCGTATATTGCAGCTCAGGTTCATCGACGGCAGGACGCAAATGGAGGTCTCAAAGGAGATAGGCATCAGTCAGGCGCAGGTGTCGCGTCTCGAAAAGAACGCCATTGACAAAATAAGGGGCTGACGGCGGAGAGGTCAAGACGGGGCATCGGAAGAGACGAAGAGAAAGAAAATCAAGACCGCCGCTTGCAGACTCAAAGGGTGCAGGCCTCAAAGAGAGCGGGTTCAAAGGGTGCAGGGAGCGGGCGGGAGCACGGGGCGGCGCCGCGCCGCGCGCGAAGCGCGCGGCAAACGGGCATTTCGGCTTATCTTCTGTTGCGCGTGAACTGTGCACACCGACGGCTGAGTGATATACGGAAGACGATGAAGCCCGTTTTGCGCCCTCCTGACGGAGGGCGCGCGGCGCCGCCCCTCTCACCGCTCACCTCTCACCCTCTCACCCGCTCACCCTCTCACCCGCTCACCTCTCACCCTCTCCCGTCTCTCGCTCTCGCTCTTTTGCGTACATGAAGAAAGTCAGCCGCCGACGGGGTCCC
Source organism: uncultured Clostridia bacterium (assembly GCA_958445555.1). GTDB lineage: Bacteria > Bacillota > Clostridia > Oscillospirales > Acutalibacteraceae > RGIG7384. Next base: position 4,177 of record CAUCSW010000057.1, read on the forward strand.
GTCGGCGGCTGACTTAACTTTGTGGGTCGGCAAAAAAAATGACTGTGCACGATCAATTACACATATATCCGCAATCTGTATACATATTATATATCCGTATATCCGTGCGCAAATATTAACTCTTTATTTATGCTTGTATTCACACCCGTATTTTACACTAATACCTGTACTCATACCGTCACTTTATATTTATGCATTCAAATTCTGAAGAGCCCGCTCTCGTGGCACTCGTAAACGGGCGCACCGATGATACTTCCTACCGTTTTCGCCAGCGGACCGACAATTACATCCTCGGTCTCAAAATGTCCGCAGTCAAACAGAGCGACACCCGTCCTCTCTGCTTCCGCAAAGAGGTGATACTTGACATCGGCGGTCACAAACGCATCGGCGCCCGCTTTTGCGGCTGCGGCAAGGAACTCCCCGCCGGAGCCCGAGCAGACGGCAACTTCGGATATTACACGCTCGGGAAGACAGTAACCGACACTGCCGTTCAGCACCGACTTGAGGTGCTCGGCACACCGCGAGGCAGAGACGGCGCTATTCAGTCTGCCTTTCCGGATCGTAAAGCCGTCGGCATCAAGCGGTTCGACATCGAGAAGTCCGATGACCGAACAAAGCACATCGTTGACGCCGCCTGCCGAAACATCGAGGTTGGTGTGCATCGATATCACCGATATGCCGTTTTTAATGAGCTTTATGATCGGTGAGCGCGAGTCGGCGGTCACAGACTTTATACCGCCGAATATCACAGGATGATGTGTGACTATCACATCGGCACCCGCCCTCACCGCCTTTTCGATCGCGGCGTCGGTGCAGTCGAGCGAGACGACCGCGGCGCGAATTTCGGTATCGGGGTCACCGACCAACAGGCCGACATTGTCAAAATCGGCGGCGTTTTCGCGGGGGTATAACTCAAAAAGACGGGCGCAAAGCTCTCCGACTCTCATATGTCAGACCTTCTTAGCCGCAAAGGAGTCTTTAAGAGCCACCGTGCGGTTGATAACGAGATGATCGGGGGTCGAGGTCGTGTCGATGCAAAAATACCCCTGCCTCATAAACTGATATGTCGTTCCCGCAGGATCGTTTTTGAGCGAAGGCTCGCATTTGCATCCTTCCAGCACCTTGAGCGAATCGGGGTTGAGGTTGTCGGCAAACGAGGAAACGCCCTCTTCGTCAGACGGGTTTTCGACATTGAACAGGCGGTCGTAAAGCTTCACGGTCGCATCAACGCAGTCGTCGGCGCATACCCAGTGCAATGTTCCCTTCACCTTACGCCCGTCGGGAGAATCTCCGCCCCTTGTCTCGGGATCGTAGGTCACATGGACGCAGGTGATGTTGCCGTTTTCGTCGGTCTCGTGAGAGGCATATTTTACGAAATACGCCGATTTGAGACGCACTTCCTTTTCGGGGCAGAGCCTGAAGTATTTCGGGGGAGGCGTGAGCTCAAAGTCGCTCTTTTCGATGTAGAGATTTCTTGTAAAGGTTATTTCCCTGGTCCCGAGCTCGGGCTTTGA
>CAUCSW010000058.1 GCA_958445555.1 uncultured Clostridia bacterium
AAAAGCGTTCGCACGCAGTGGTGTAATGCTGCCACGCCAATATGGTGGTCGGTACGAGGACGGCGCATTGCTTACCGTCCGCGATACACTTAAACGCCGCACGCAGAGCCACCTCGGTCTTTCCGAATCCGACATCTCCGCAAAGCAATCTGTCCATAGGAACGGTCGACTCCATATCGCGTTTGATCTCTTCAACGCATCTGAGCTGATCGCCGGTCTCCTCATAAGAAAAGCGCCTTTCGAAATCGTTCTGAAGATCGGTGTCCGGCGAAAAAGCAAATCCTTTGATCTTCATACGCTTTGCATACAACTCGGTCAGCTGCTTTGCAATGTCCTTTACCGCACGCCTTACCCTTGCGCGCGTTTTGCTCCATTCGGGCGAGCCGAGTCTGCTGAGCTTTACGCTCTGCTCGTCCCCGCCGCCTATATACCGTGACACCATATCAAGCGATGTTACGGGGACATAAAGCACATCGGTACCGCGATAGCGGATCCTGATATAATCCTGCGCGATGCCCTTTGTGTCAATGCGGCGAATTCCCTCAAAAATACCGATTCCGTGTACCGAATGCACCACCGCATCTCCGGGATGCAGCTCGTCAAGGGAACCGATATCCTCGCCCTTTTTATAGCGGCTGCGGCGCTTTGCGGCGGTAGCCCTGCCGTATGTCAGCAGTGCAAACCTTGCTTCGGGTATTTCGATGCCCTCGCTCAGGGTTCCCTCTGTTATGAATACACCCTTCTGTCCGAGCGGTATTTCATCTGTAAGCGACGCTTTTATTCCGTTGTCCTCCATAACAAGGGACAAAGACTCCGCGGATTTTCTTTCACCCGCAGCTATGACCGTCGTGTATTCCGAGTATGCCGGCAGATCCTCGCACAATCCCGAAACAGATCCTATCGGCGACAGAGATCTTAAGGTGAACGAAAACACCTTTTCGGGCGCGACAGGAAATCTACTGCGCGGAAGGCTTTCAAAGTAGACGATCGGATTTCGGGAGAGTCGTTCGAAGAATTCGTCCGGTCTCAGAATGTACAACCCCGAAGAGTTATCAAGAATACCCTCCGCGGTAAGGATCTCGGCATCCTCAAGCGCAAGAGTCTCCGCGCCGCAGAGCGATTCAGTCATCCCTGCGGTATCACACACCGCCGTCAGACCGCTGAAACAGTCGAGCAGCGTGTCACCGGACGGATATATCATATCGATATACCGATCAAGCGGCACCTGAACGCCGTTTGAAAGAAGCGACGCATCCTTTTCCAACACCTCTCGGCGTTTGTCGTTCGTCGCCTTTTCCGAGGCGGCAATGAGCCTTTTTGCCAGCGCAGACGCGTCCTCGCATATAACCTCTGCAGCCGGGACAATCACCGCTTCGTCCACGGCATCCGTGCGGCGCTGAGTATCGGGATCGAAAAGAGAGATACTGTCTATTTCATCTCCCCAAAAGTCAAGCCTGTAGGGCAATGCGGAACACGGCGGAAATATATCCGCGACACTGCCCCTGACTGCAAACTGACCCGCGCCGTCCGTCTTTTCACTCCTGACATATCCCGCATCGGTAAGTTTTTTGCAGAGCTCGCCGATCGTGATCTCGTCACCCGAACGAAGACTGAAGGTCAGCTTTTTCAACACCGCCTGCGGCATTGTGCGCTGAGCGGCAGCCGCCGGTGTGGTCACGAGTATGTCAAACGCCCCATCCGCGATCGCGGACAGGGTTCCGATCCTTGTATGTTCGAAATCAAGCGATTTAGCGGTTGAACGGGGAGAATAATCCCCTTGAGGAAAATAAACCACCCGTTTCGAAAGGGATGAAAGATCCGCCGTTATGCGTTCCGCCTCGGCATCGGAATTGACCAGCAGCATCAACTTGGTGTCACCCTTGTCGACAAGAGCGGCGGCAAAAGCGGCACGGTGGATATAACTCAGCCCGAAACAAGCGGCGGCAGACCCGGGCAGGGAAATCCCGATATTCCCGAAACGGCATCGGTAAGAAACCTCATCTTTCCACCTGCCGATTATACTCGGACATTGCCTTTTCAATGCCGTCGGTTATTATTGACACGACCGCATCGGCGGCACGGCTTATTCCCTTCTTTATGAGCTCGCCGTCCTCACCCGTATAACGGGAAAGCACCCAGGCGGCAAGATCATATTCGGGGCACGGCTTTTTCCCGGTACCGATCCTCACGCGGGCAAAGCAGTCGCTCCCGCACACATCTATAATGTTGCGCAGACCGTTCTGACCCCCGTGGCCGCCGCTTTTTCTTATGCGCAGCCTTCCGGGATCAAGCTCGATATCGTCCGAAATAACAATGACTTTTTCGATCGGAATGCCGTAATAATCGGTAAGCTCGCGAACCGCTTCACCGGAAAGATTCATATATGTTGTCGGTTTCGCGATAAGACAACGCTCCCCGCCGATCCTGCACTCCGTCGTTTCAGCCTTTCTGCGCGTCGACTTAAAAGGGGCTGCATCCGCCGACTGGGCTATCTTCTCAACACATACAAAGCCGACATTGTGACGGGTGCCTTCATATTTCGGACCTATATTCCCGAGCCCGACGATCAGGTGATCGTATGTGCTTTTATTAAACAGTTTCATTCTTTCCGCCTCCGGACATTTGTATGTACTTTACTCCGCAAAGACCTGAGGTAAACAGCGACGCAAACGAGAAGAGCGAGGCCAGCGAAGTATATATGAATTCTTTTGTCAGTGTTATCCCGTCGGCAGTTGCCATGACCGTGCCGTAGACCGCCGCAAAAAGGAGACCGCAGGCGCAGACAAGCGCCACTGCGGTATAAGCACCCGCAAAAAAGGTGTGCGGTTTATTGTTCCTTACCGAGCCCGCCGCCGTAAGAAGAAACAGAAATGAGAAAAGAGAATACACAACGCCCGCCGCAGTCGCAATATATCCCGAGTACTCGCCTATCGGCGTCTGTAAGAGCCCGAATGACGACAAAAACAACAGAGTCGGTCTGACGCATGATCTGCCGAACATGTTAAAGGCGACAATAACGCCGACAGCAGCGACAACAGACGCGGCAGCACCGAATGTGAGAGGAGCCGAGGGCAGCTTTCTATCCTTCCTTTTTGCCGAAGCAAACGCCGTCAGCCCGGTCAAAAACGCACATAATGCAGTCGCGGATAACAATATCATTATTGCCGAAACGCTGACAAATGCGTAAATCCCGTAAGCCGCTGCAGAGAAAAGGAAAAATAAAGAGCTTATCAATACAAGCGGTGACGAAAAAGCCCTCCTAAGCCTGTTTATAAGCGGTGTTTCGAAACTGTATTCCATAGTGTCGTTTCCTTTCGACGATACCGAGCAGATAACTCTTATCGCACGCTCGTATCGTCATTGATCATTTTTCTTTTAAAACTCAATTATCGGCTGAACACATTGTTCAACCGTCACTAAAAAAAATTATTGACTGAAACATATTATACAATACCCTATCACGGTTTGCAACATCTTAATTTGCTTTGCGTCCATACTTTTCCTCAGAAACAAAACCATTCCAACAACGCACGCGTTTTTCCCCGATTGCAAATTTTCTACCGCCGTTATGTTATTTCAATACCTCAACTCACCCACCGCTTTTCTGAATACACAATAACAGTATTTTATGCCGATGCTCTCGGAAAACAAACATCGCTATTCTGTGTTTTACTTGACTTAACGGGGGTATAATAATATAATTGAAACGTAAAAACATGTTTACTAACAACCGCCTTGCAAAGCAACCTCACGGAAGGAATGGGTTTGAAATAGAAAACTGCCTTCTTGCCAACCAAAAGGCATAGAAACAAAGGCTGACGAAAGTAGCCGAGAAAACGGTATAAACAAAGGTTGAGAATCGGCAGGGACTGAATGCTCAATGAAGGATTGAAGTGATATCTCTCCAAAGATAAGTTTACAGGGTTCATGGCCCTACTCATTTGTGCTTGAAAGAGCATTGGACACACACAATTATTCAGCCGGCGAGATGCCATGCTGCTTTCCTTCACGTATTGTGTAGTGTGTCTGATTTCTTAAGTTATATTTTAACACAGTTTTTTGAATGCTGCGTGACCGCACTCGGATTTTATGTCCCTTTTGTGCCTTGAAGCGCAGAGGAAAGGAATGGTCATAATTATGAAGCCAAGCGGCAAGGCGGCAAAATGCACCGCATCTGTAACTCTCAAAGGAAAATGGCCTGCGGCAATCGGGGTCTGCATGATCGTCGTTTTTGCGGTTATGATCCGCTCGCTTGCCGCCCGGCTGCTCTACACGGTGTTTTCGCTCCACCTCAGCACATTGAGAGGTCTGCTCACCTTATCGGTGTCAGCTATTGACCTGTCTGACTTTTCGCCTCTTTACATCGGTGCCCTCCGGTGGTTGTGGCAGGTGACCGCAGGGGTAGACGAACCGGTCGCTTCGATATTTTACTATTACAGCTTCTCACGCGCCTATTTCAACGCCGTGCTCGTGCGTCTGAACTACTGGTGGCGCACGGTAATCATATCGGTTATCGCATTTATCCCTTATTCAATTCTGCGCTCCATATCGAACTCCATACCGAAGACGGTTGCCGTAAATATAGGATACTCCGCTCTCATCGGCTTTTTGGCGGTGGTCGCGGCGGTTCTCGGCGCGCTTGTCGTTCTGATGTTCCTCACAAAGTACTACCTTGTCCTCCCCGTTATGTTTTCGGATGACACCGTAACGGTGGGAAATGCATTTCGTCTTTCGGCGGTCATGTCCCGCGGCAACCGCGTGACACTGTTCTTTATGGTCATTCCGGGATTTGCCGGTTGGATACTCCTCTCTCTTCTTGTTGTGCCGATGATCTACACGGTGCCTTACTTTATTGCTCCGCTGACGGTATTTTCAAGATACTCAATAACTGCCTTCCGGATTAATCGCGAGGCGGCACAGGCATAATTAAAGACAGGGCGGAGCGTCGTGGGATCGACGATGCCGCCCGCTTATCAAAAGACCGATTAAAAGACCGGTCACCGGTCCTGCAGAAATCCTGCATTTTATAAAGAAAAAGGAACCTTCAAAAAAAATTTAATATTTTTTAAAAAAAGACTTGCATTTTAAGATCAGTTGTGGTAATATCATATTTGCGCTCAGGAATGACGCAACAGTCGGTGTTGATTACGGTGAGGGTACACCCGTTCCCATCCCGAACACGGAAGTTAAGCTCACAGGTGCCGAAGATACTCGGTCGGAGACGACCCGGGAAAATAGGTTGATGCCGACACTGTAAGACCGCTCGTTGAGCGGTCTTTTTTATGTATTTACACTGCACAAAATATTGTTCTTGTTTATCGGCACGCATTATGGTATACTGTGTTTGTTCAGATAACATCGCCGCTCGGGCGCACTTGCCTGTTATCGGCAATGTGCCGTGCATATTGAATTTCACCCGGAGCTGCGCTCGGTCGGTATCTTCCCTCCTAAGGGAGGTCCGCAATAATGCGAAAGGATGTAAGCAGAATGAAAAAAGTGTTGGCAACGATATTCACTCTTTCAACGCTTGCCGTTATGCTTTTTAATATTGTGTTGTTCGACCTTCACAATGCGGGCTCTTCGCTTACCGACCCGCCGAAAGCAACAGTCGTCACCACGACCGCACACACCGATCTTGACAAACCGTATGCAGTCTC
>CAUCSW010000059.1 GCA_958445555.1 uncultured Clostridia bacterium
GAACTTCGTGCGGACAACCCCGGCCGCGGGCCCAGACTTGCGGTGTCGTTGTCGTCAATCGCGGCGTTTGCGATCTGCATAGCATCGGTTTGGTTCTGGAGCGTAAACACGGTCGCCGTTTCCGTAAATACAAACGGCGTTTGCGTCGGATATGTCGGCAGCACCGATGAGCGTGACGAAATATATGAGGAAATGAGACTTATTCTTGTCGGTGATACCGTCGAGGAATGCGTTGATCCTATAGATATGGAGTATACCGTCGTAAACAGAAGCCTTATAAGCGACGGAAAATCGTTGGCTGAAGATGCTCTCCTTGCACAGTCAACCGTCATCCCGGCTTACGGTCTTTATGTTGACGGAGAGCTTGCCGTTTGCGCGTCAAGCGAGACTGCTATAGAGCAGGCACTTGATGCCCGCGTCAATGCTTATACAAGTGATGATACGGTCGAAAGTAAGATACTCAACGACATTTCGGTCAAATATGTATTCTATTCGGGAAGCGCTCCGGTCAGCGACCTCTCCGCCGCTGCCGACATCAGAAATCCCGAGGTTGTCGCTTTGAGCGTGCAGACCGTTTCCGTAAGTGAGACTACCGAGTCGATTCCCTTTGACACCGTGACCAAAAACGATTCCACCAAGGTCGTCGGCTATAAAAGAGTCCAGACCCAGGGAGTTAACGGTACCGCAAAGGTAACAACGAAGAACACCAGCGTGAACGGTGTTGTGACACTGAGCGAGACCGTGGATAAGGAAATAGTAACTGAGCCGACCGATAAGGTGATCGTTTGCGGCACATCAAGTGCGGGTGTTTCCACCGTCCGCAAGAATCTTTCATCAAAGGGTATGTCCTGCGTGTGGCCGATCGCGGTCACGGACAGAATGTATATCAGCTCGTACTGGGGCGATAACCGCAACCATAAGGGCTTCGATATAACCGGACCCGAGGGAACCGACATATATGCCGCGGTGGACGGCGTCGTGACATTTTCCGGCGTGCAGTCGGGTTACGGCAATGTCATAATCATTGAGCATAAAGGCGGATATCAGACCCTTTATGCACACTGCAGCAGGCTTTATGCCAAAGTGGGTCAGACGGTCAAGGCGGGAGATGTAATAGCTGCCTGCGGAAGAACGGGATATGCGACCGGAAATCATCTTCATTTTGAGGTCAGAATTTACGGAACGCCCGTTGATCCCGCGCCGTATCTCGGGATCGGCTGATAATCGGGTGCAGAGTTGTTTTTTAGAAATTGCTTTTTATCATATCGCGCGGATCTCTCGTAACGATCCCGATTTCGCCTTTTGCGGACGCACGGTGATCACTTTACAGATCTTTAATATGTAAGCTTTATTAGGCTGCCGCCTGTGTGCGGCAGCTTTTTTGTACTGCCGCAAATGATTGTACTGCCGCAAGTAGAATTGAGATACTGTAAACCGACGGTTCAAAACAGAATGCGAAATACCGAATTTCTCTGATCCTGCGTCCGGGCGGCGCACCCTGCGCGCCGCGCGACCCATACAGTGTGCACCCCCGCCCGCCTCCGCTCACGCCGCCCACCGCGCACCCTGCGCGCGACGGGCGGCTATCTTCATCCCTCCATTTCCGTCATCGGTTCATAATTTCCGGCACTGCATCGCACGGCATTGTGCTAATATCATGTTTTTTGCAAATACTATTGACAATATCTGATTAGGTGATATAATATAAACAGTAATCATTATCGATAAGGAGAATAAATATGATAAAAAACAACAAATATGCCGGAACCAAAACCGAGAAGAATCTTGAAGCGGCCTTCTCGGGCGAAAGCGAAGCGAGGAATAAGTACACCTATTTCGCGTCGGTTGCGAAAAAGCAGGGATATGAGCAGATCGCCGCACTGTTTTTAAAAACCGCCGAAAACGAGAAGGAACACGCGAAGCTTTGGTTTAAGGAGCTGAACGGGCTCGGGGACACTGCCGAAAATCTCCTCTCTGCGGCAGACGGCGAAAACTACGAGTGGACAGATATGTATGAAGGATTTGCAAAGACCGCCGAGGAAGAGGGATTCAACGAGCTTGCTGCAAAATTCCGCCTTGTCGCCGAGGTGGAAAAGCACCACGAAGAGAGATACCGTGCTCTTTTAAGAAATGTGGAAACTATGGAAGTGTTCAAAAAGAGCGATGTCAAGGTCTGGGAATGCCGTAATTGCGGCCATATAATGGTGGGACTTGCGGCACCGGGCGTCTGCCCCGTGTGTGCGCATCCTCAGAGCTTTTTTGAAATACACGCTGAAAACTATTGATCGTATAGGAACAAAGAAATCAATCGTTCAAACGGCGGCAGCCGTGTTGCGTATTGCAGAAAAAGCCAATGCCCCGCGGTACATGGCAAATAACACCCGGTTGATAATGTACCGATAAAACCACAGCGTGCCCGCGCACTTTATGTGCGCGGGCACGCTGTGTTCATATTTCATTTAAGTCTGCGGCGCTGAACACTGCCGCCTGCCGGTTGTTGTTCGCTCGGTCGAGCTGTCGCCCCGTAAGGTTTACGGTTCTAAAGACCGCATTATTCTTAGCTGTTCTTATTTGTATCGGTTTGCGTCGGTCATATGATCAGAAAATCATTCGGTGACGGTGAATTCGACCTGCCTGGCATCGTCCTTTGCGTTGTCGCCGATCCAAACCCTGAATTTGCCCGGCTCCACAACACGCTTTAACTCGGCATTATGGAAGGCGAGGTCATCCGCTTTCAGTTCAAACTCGACGGTTTTGCTTTCGCCCGTCTTTAAGAATATCCGTTCAAAACCTTTAAGCTCTCTTATCGGTCTTACGCAGGAGGCGACCAAGTCTCTGACATAAAGCTGTGCCACCGTATTGCCGTCGCGGTCACCGGTATTGGTGACGGTGCACTTCACCTTTATGCTGCCGTCGGTCGGCATACTGTCTTCGGAAAGCGAGAGATCCGAATACTCAAATGTTGTATAGCTGAGACCGTATCCGAATATGTAATCGGGTTCGACAGTAATATCCTTATATCCTGTTTCCCAGCGAATGCCTCTTTCCGGTCTTCCGGTCATAGTGCGGTTGTAATACACGGGCAGCTGTCCCTCGGAGCGGGGCACAGAGGTCGTGAGCTTGCCCGATACATTGTATTCACCGGTAATAACATCGGCAACAGCATTTCCGAATTCGGTACCTAGCTGCCAGACGTACAAAATAGCCGCGACCTTATCCTTGAATTCATTGACGACGATAGGTCTGCCTGCGGAGATCAGCACGACCGTCGGCACCCCGCTTTCGATAACGGCATCCAAAAGGCGGAGCTGCGCTTCGGGAAGATGGATACTAGACCTTGAAGCAGCTTCTCCGCTCATCAGGTGCGTTTCGCCGAGCGCAAGAACTGCGAGTCCCGCTTCCTTCGCAGCAGCGACTGCCTCGTTTATCATTGCTTCGTTGGTTTCGGTATAATCCGATCCTTTTGCGTAAACAAAGTCGATACTGGCGTTTTTGAATCCTTCGACGAGTGAAACGGTTGTGTCGATCTCTTTGAGGGCATACCAGGTTCCGAGCACATTATCCTTATCGTCGGCAACAGGTCCGATAAGAGCGACCTTTTTATCTTTTGCCAGCGGTAAGATTTCACTGTTTTTAAGAAGGACAATGCACTCCCTGCCCAAATTTCTTGCGGCTTTTCTGTGCTCTTCGCAGAAGAATGTCTGATCTTCGTTTTCATCGGTATAAGGATTCTCGAACAGACCGAGGAGAATTTTCGTTACGAGAACGGGAAGAAGGGCGCTGTCTATCTCCTCCTCAGTCATGTCGCCGTTTTCTATCATCTTTGGGACTTCATCATTAAATTGATCGCCTGCCATCAAAATATTAACACCGGATTTCAGGGCTGCCAATGCGGAATCATAAGAACCCTCGGCATAGCCGTGAGGCACCATTTCATACACGGCACCGGCATCGCTGATTACAAATCCGTTGAATTTCATCATTCCGCGCAATATGTCAGTCAACAGCATACGGTTTCCCGTACAGGGCACGCCGTTAAGGGTATGGAAAGCCGACATAACGGTAGCCGCACCTGCATCTATGCCCGCCATAAAGGGAGGCAGATAAACATCATACAGAGTCTGGAGCGACATATCGACTGCATCATAATCCCTTCCTCCGACACAGGCACCGTATCCGCAAAAATGCTTCATGCAGGCGATCAAGCGATCCTTTTCTCCAATCTCATCACCCTGATATCCTTCAACTGCCGCAGCAGCAAATTTCGAACAAAGATATGTATCCTCGCCGTAGCCCTCGACGATTCTTCCCCAGCGGGGGTCACGGGCAATGTCGACCATAGGAGAGAAGGTCCACCTTAAACCGTCGCGGTATGCTTCCTTCGCCGATATTTCGCAGCTGCGCTTTACTGCCTCGGTGTTCCAGGAAGCGGACTGTGCAAGCGGGGTCGGGAAATGTGTTTTGTATCCGTGGATAACATCATAAGCGAAAAGAAGGGGAATCTTATGGGGAGCCGAGTCAAGGAATTCCTTCTGCAGTCGGTTTATAAGCTTTGCGCCCGATACCGACAAATAAGAGCCTATCTTTCCTTCCTTGCAATGATCGGAATAGTACACCGCTTCATTGGAGTAAATTGAAGTTCCGAACTGGGAAAGCTGACCGATCTTTTCGGTAAGGGACATATCCTTCATCAGTTTCTCGGCACGCTCGGCGGCATCTGCCAACCGTTTCGGGGACACTTTAATCATAGCAAAGCTCCTTTTTTGTTTATGTAACGCCGATTTCGGCGAAGCGGTTCGTTTCGACACTGTCGAGAAAGGCTGCGCGTTTTTGTTAAAGCGGATTTAACGCTTTGCATTGCACTGAAATTATAACATCGGGCTACGGAGGCACGCAACATCAAATTATGCTTGATTTTCTCATTTTTTGATATGTTTACGGAGCAGGTGTTGACCTGAATCGTTATCATAAGGGAGGGTTGCGGGTCAGTCTACTGCTGTGAGGAACGGGTCGGACGCCCCGTAGCTGCAATCATGAACGCATCCGCCCGTCGCTTGTAAAACAAGAGATCGCATATTATTTATAACGACAATTACCGTACCAAAAAAACAGTTGACAACGGGTGCACAAGGTAATATGATGATTGTGGATTGCAAGGACCGCCGCTCTTAAACAGCCGCGGGCAATAATAATTGCGGCGAGTCGAGCAAAAAGGGAAAAATCAAAAAATGCAAATCTAAAAAAGCCTGGAGCAGCGGGTTAAGTGAACGGAAGACCTAAAAAACCGCAAACGGCTTACAGAAGACAGTAAGCCGATAATTAAAAACAAATACAAACCGAAAAAGGAAAGAGCGAAAGAAAATGACCGATGTTAAGATCAAAAAAATACAGAAGTTTCTGGAGGATAACGAGGCAGCCCTTATCACATCTGATGAAAACAGATTCTATCTGACCGGCTTTCCTTCGTCGGCGGGAACACTGTTCATAACAAATAAAAAAGCCTACTTCCTTATAGATTTCAGATACATAGAGGTCGCGCGTAAGAAGGTTCCTTTCTGCGATGTCATACTCTTTGCGGCGGGAGGACCGACCGTGTATTCTCTCGCAAAAGATGACGGTATAAAGCGGGTGTATGTCGAGG
>CAUCSW010000060.1 GCA_958445555.1 uncultured Clostridia bacterium
CGTGCGCAGGGTGCGCGGCGGTGGGCGGCGGAAGATAGGGTGAGCTGACATGGTCCGCTTAAAGCATAGCCGAGCCGCAGGCAGCGCCGCGAGCCCTCCCGTCGGGAGGGCTCAAAACGGGCAGCATAGTTTGATAAAAAATAAGACCCTGCCGAAAAAGCAGGGCTTTCTGAAAAACGAAACCGCACCGACGCCCGTTTGAAGCGCCTTCGGCGCTTAGCGGCGCTGCCGCCCGTCGGCTTAACCTCCAAGCGGATTTGGGTCCGGATACCGTTGTTACACTTTTTTTTGATGGACAATTGCGATATGCGGTTCGATAATAGGGCGCCGAACCGCGTTCGTCAGGACGAACCCCCGTTAAGCACCCGACTTATTAAGACCGACTGCGTCCGGGGCGAGAGAATAAACCGACAATACCCGCGCAGGGGGACTCAGGTGCGGTCTGCCTGTTCGGGTTTGTCGGATTGCCTGTTCAGCTTCTCCCTGATCGACCGTCTTATCGAGTCCACAACCCCCGAATGAGGAGCGCCGAATACGCATTCGTTTGCAAAGTGCTCGCAGTTGTTGTGAAGAATGTTGTATCCCTTTTCGCCGATCCTTGACCTTGCGATTTCGACGGTCTTATCCGCCGAATTTCGCTTCAGACGTTCCGAAAGGTCAAGCTTTGCCGTCTCGACCTCGCCGCCGTTGCGAAAGATGTCGATATCGGTCGAAATGACCTCTATTTCATCGGGGTCTCGCGAGGCACCGTCGGGCGGACCGAATTGAATCACGCTCTCGTCATCGACATATATACCGTAGTGGTAATAAAAGTCGACCTTTGTTCTTATCATATCGCCTTTATGCGGATGACACGGCTCCCAGTTCAATTCTCTTCGCCTCCGAGACGGTCGATGACATCGCCGACCGTGCGAAGATTTTTAAGGTCGTCGTTATTGAAGGATACTCCGAACTCCTCTTCAAGCGCAAGCGCCAGATAGAGCATACCTATTGAGTTGAGTCCGAGGTCTTGGACAAGGGAGGTCTCTCTGCTCATCGTAGACATATCGAGCTTAATCTCAAATACCTGTTCGAATATTTTGCCGAGCTTATCAATCGTTTTCATATCTCTGTTTTCTGCCTTTTGTCTTTCCCTTTTTAAATATTTAGTATGATTCGTTACTGTGAACGGTATTATCGTCGGTTATCAACCGCTCATCCGTCGATCGGTGCGCGACCTTCTATGTACGCATTATATGCATCTTCGCACTCTTCCATTTTAAGAAGGAGCTTCTTTGAGATCTCATCCGCCTTTGCCGCGTTGAGCAACGCTCCCGCATCCTCGGGATACAAAGGTTCGCCCACTGCGACGACCCGTCTTTCGTACCAGTGAAGGCGTTCTTTTGTGTATATCGGCACTATCGGAACACCCGCTCTGCCTGCGATGAGGACCGCACCGGATTTTATACCGCTCAGATCCCCGTCGCGATGCAGCGCACCCTGCGGGAACACCGTGAGCACCCTGCCTTCTTTAAGCACTTCGACCGACTTTTTTATAGCTTCGATGTCGAAGGAATTGCGGTCGATCTTTATACATCCCATGCCGCGCAGAAGTACCGCCGCAAGGCGATTCTTCATAAGCGTTTCGGCTGCGAGAAAATGAACCCTTCGGTACCAAAAAGCGCTTCCTATGACAAAGGGATCCGAAAAGCCCGAGTGATTCGATACTATCATCACTCCTCCCGTAGGGAGTTTTGAAGGCGCCGCGGTTTGTACTCCTATCTTTTTAATTCGGAACAGGATAAGACAAGGAGTGCAGACAAGCCTGCCGAGATCCATCGGGAAGCGCCTGATGTCTAAAAATCGCGCTTTTGCTCTGCCCGCGGCAGTGCTTTTCCCCTCCGATCGTTTGTTTGATGAATTCATAATACTTTATTGTTTCACGCCTTTTGAAGATTTATTTTGCTTCTTCCTTGAGCTCAAAGACCTTGCTTTCAAGGTAACGGGTGAGCCTTTCGACCTCGTCCTTGTCGGGATTTTTATCGCGGCAGAGCTCGCAAAGCCGAATCTCCTCGCCGATCACGACATGCGCACGCCTGCCCAAACCGTAATTTCCGTCTGTATAAACAGGAACTATCGGAGCTCCCGAATTCAGAGCAATATGAACAACGCTCGGTGTAAACGGCCACTCCTTATCTCCGACGGGCAGCCTGCTTTGCGGAAAGATCCCTACGGAGCCGCCGCGGTCAAGCTCTTCGACCGATTCGGCTGCGAAGGAAAAATCGAAGTCGGTCCGATTTACATATATGCCGCCGAGCTTGAATAACAACCACGACAGAGCCTTGCTCTTCGTAAAGAGCACCTCCGCCATCAGAAAGCGGATGTTCCTGAAAGGAAAAACGGTAAGATATAAAACAAAATCCATAAGAGAGCGGTGATTCGAAACGAGCAAACAGGGCTTAGGGAGCCTGCGCTTTGCCGATCCCTTTTTGCTGACGATGACTTTGGGTCTTAAGTAGAGCAGTGCAGGCAGGCAACCCGTTATCTTTACAAACGCCGTTACCGCCTTGCTCGGCTTCGGTCTGCGCATACCGTCACATCCGCCCTTCTATATAACGGGCAAGCTCTTCCGCCGTATAGCGATAGCTTTCCTTTTCGGATACACCCGTTATTTTGAATTGTTCGGCAAGTGCCGACAGTATCGAAAAATACTGCAGACTTGTCGCCCCGAGATCGAGAATAATGTGGTCGTTTATACCAACGGCATCGGGTTCGACACCGAGCTCTTTCGCCACCGTCCTGCGAACCTCTTCGATCAGTGCGGGGCTTACCGCACCGTCGGGGGCACCTTTTACCGCCCCGAGCACCTCGCCGAACGGCAAAAGATGTATCTTGCCCTCCGCGATCCCGCGGGAAAGATATTTTCTGCCGACCTTGACCGCCGCTGCGGGGGCAATGTCGTCATAGGTGAAATAAAAGCGTTTTACCGCCGCGGTAAGCGGCAATGCGTTATTGTCCGAATACGCTTTTTTTGCGGTCTCCTCGGTTTTGGCGGGAGAAAGGTATTTTCCGATCTTCACCACAAGGCAAAGCTCTTCGCCGTTCCCCGTGTCAAGTCCCAGCACCGAGTACGCTTCTGCCGAGGGGAGTGAGAAGCACTGTTCGGTATCATCGGGATTTATGTTCTCGCCGTTTTCGCCGATGACTGTATCGCTCTTTCTTCCCCTGATATACCAGCGGCCGTCCTTTAATTCTGCAATGTCGCCCGTGTCGAACCACTCGGGAGTCTCATGCTCAATGCCGTTTACCATTGTGCGGCGGCATAACGAGTCTCCGCTCACAAGCAGGCTTCCGTCCTCCGAAAGTCGGTATTTTACCGAGTCAAACGGACTGCCCACCGAGTTCAGGTTCATATACGACGGCTTTCCCGAAAGCTCGACCGACGCTATACCGATCTCGCTCATACCGTATCCGTTATGAAGAGGATAGCCTATTGAGTTTATCAACTTAAGTGCGGAGGAACGCAGACTGCTTCCGCCGCTTATGAGGAATCGGACACTGTCTCCGAACAATCTGTCCGTGACGCTCCGCATCATCCTTCTTGCAACATATCCGCCGAAACGCGGAAAAACATTCTGAATACCGGTGCAGAACTTTGCGGCACGGCGGAACTTTTTCTGTTCCTTATCACTTCGCTTGCCGAGCTCCTTTGTCAACTGCTTTTCTATGGTGTGCCACAGCATGGGGACCGCAAAGATATGGGTGACTCCGTGCCTGCGGCAGGTGGCGAGTATCGTGTCCGACGAGTAGTCCCTCAAGAACACAAAGGTCCTGCCGAAAAACGCAAACCAGAAGTAGACCGCGACCAGTCCGAAAATATGGTAAAACGGAAGAAAGGCAAGCTGCTTGATCTCGCCTTTGCAGCAGGCTGATACCTGCGGACACTTCTTCAATATCGAAGAGGTGTTGAGTATCTGTGCGGAAAGCTCCGCCCCCGTGAAAAAGCAGACGGTCTCGTTCATCGATGTCGCCGAGGTCGAAAGCGCCAGCTCATTTGCAAAAACATCCTCGGGCACGGCGGGAAATACCGCACCCGCTTTGTCGGAGCCGTCTTTGCCGGCAGCGTCGCCGAGCTCCGCAAAAGTGATGTATTCCGCGTTCAGAAGACCCGTTTTATCCGAGATCACATACCTTACGCCGAGGTCGGAAATTATCCGATTCGAAAGCTTTTCGGGATGACGGCAGTTTACGAGCAGCGGTCTGTTTCCGCTGCGAAGTATCGCCCAAAACGAGGCTATCCATTCGACCCCGTTTTCCGCTTCTATCCCGATAAATTCGTTTTGCGCTCCCACCTTGGAATAAATGGCCGAGGCATAGCGCTCGGAGAGCAGACGGGTCTCTTTATATGTCGTCTTTTTTATGCGGTAGCCGTCCGTGGTTTCGGCAAAACAAGTATCACCGAAATCAAACATAATGTTATAGATTGCTTTTAAGCTTTTGTCCGAGTTCTCAAGAGCCGCGGTGTTTTCGGTGACGATCTTTTTGAGTCTTCTTTTCAATAAAATCCCCTGTTTCGGTTTTCAGTGTTATTGCGGGTCTCTCTCGCCCGCAGCTTTTGCCGCCGCCAAAATGCTCAGCGTCCGCCCGACCTTCGCCGCCCGGATGCGGCGGAAGATAAAGCCGTCGTTCGGCCGACGCTCGGATGCGATGCGGTAGGGCGTGCCGCAAACAACATAAAATCGGTATACCCGACAAAAACCGTGCAAATTCAATCTGCACGGCGGTTGCCTTTTAATGCTTAGATTATTTGCGGAAGAAAGGCGCGCTTCCTGTCGGTTGTAAGCCGGATTCCGTTATCCGATAGTCCTTCCGAGAACACTGAGCAAGACGATGAAATAGACTATGAAAAGAACGGTGAAAACAATTCCGACAGGCAGACCGACCTTTGCAAGGATCCTGCCGACCTTGGCTTTTCCGAAAACGGCGCCGTTCTCGCGGGCAAAATTATCGGCTTGCGATATTCCGATCGCCGAGAAGATTATTCCGAGAATACTGAGGTAAAAGCTGCAGGCAAAGGCGAGACCGAGTATTCCGAATACCAGTACCTTTGTAGAAGTGTCTTTGGTCGTAATATTGTTGTTTTCCATGTGTAACTCTCCTCATTAGTGGCTGCGATCCTGCCGCAGCCGTATTTTGAATATCGTGTGTTGTTCTCAATACAAAACAGATCGGGTACAACACTACAATAATTATATATGTTGTGTTCCATCAAGTCAACAAAATAGTTTTGCCTGCAGCCGATTTGATGAAATTTAATTGAAAGGAGGCGGGAGGGATCTCGGCGACGGTGCGGGGGGAGGGGAGAACACCTGCCGCGCGGCGCGCCGACGCGACCCCGCTTCGGCGGGGTCGCGTACAAAAAAACGGGGGATCGTTCTCATCTTTCGCCCGTGGGTCATCGCGGGCAGGCGAACACTCCCTTACCCACCGCCGAACGGCAGACCCCCGTTTTTGTGCCCGCGCTCTTCGAGCGCGGGCGGCGCGCCGCGCGGCACCCCGGCAGCACTTCGCGCCCGCACTTCACGCCCCCCGACTTTTCGCAAGTCGGTTTTAATCTTTTTTGATTTCCCGGATCCCCTTTCTTTGCCTACTGTTTCTTG
>CAUCSW010000061.1 GCA_958445555.1 uncultured Clostridia bacterium
ATGGACAGATCCAAGTGCTGTATTGCCTGTTCAAAATGTACCGAAATCATGCGAAAGCCCGGCGGTACGCCCGGATGCGTGATCAAAGACAGCGGGGTTTATCTTCCGATTTACAAAGAGCTTTGCTTAAAAGACACAAAATAATTTATTGTGGTGAAGAAAATGAAAACAGCTTTGGTAACAGGTGTTGCGGGAGGTATCGGCTTTGCAACGGCAAAAAAATTATTACAGAACGGCATTGCCGTGGTGGGAATGGATGTGGCTGACGCAGGCGCCAAGGAATTAGAGGGTGAATTCACCTATTTTAAAGGGGATCTGAGTGATTCTGCTTCGCGCAAGCATTACATAGAGACCGCCATGGAAAAATACGGAAAAATCGACATTCTTGTAAATGTTGCGGGCGTTGCCCCCAGAGTGCGCGCCGACCTTTTGGAAATGACCGAGGAAAGCTACGATTTTGTGATGAATATCAACACAAAGGGTACCCTTTTCCTGACACAGGCGGTGGCAAATATTATGAAAAACAATGAGGGGGAGAACAAGGGCTATATTGTTAATATCTCCTCCATGTCGGCATACACAAGCTCGGTCAATCGTGGAGAATACTGCATCAGCAAGGCAGGTGTTTCCATGGTGACCGCCCTCTTTGCCGACCGTCTTGCCGAGTACGGAATCCCGGTCAATGAGATTCGTCCCGGTATTATTGCAACAGGTATGACCGATAAGGTTAAGACAAAATATGATGCACTTATAGACGGTGGCTTGTTGCCGATTAAACGCTGGGGTCAACCCGAAGATATTGCAAATGCTGTCTGGACGCTGTGCAACGGTTCATTACCTTACATCACCGGCCAGTCGCTCGATGTTGACGGCGGATTCCATATCAGAAGACTTTAATTTGTTACTATATTATACTGTGAATTTTCACGGCAGAATGGGGGTTTGAATGAAGGTAATTTCTTATGATTGCGTCGTAATCGGCACGGGCGCCGCCGGGTATAACGCGGCCTGCCGGCTCAAAAGCTTCGGCAGGAATGTCTGCATTGTAACCGAGGCCGTGGGCTGCGGTACTTCGCGAAACACCGGAAGCGACAAGCAGACCTATTACAAATTAGGTCTTTCGGGCGACAGCCCGGACAGTGTCCGTGCCATGGCGCAGAATTTGTTTGCCGGCGGAAGCGTGGACGGGGACAATGCCCTTTGCGAGGCGGCGTTGTCGACTCGGTGCTTTATGAACTTGTGTGAACTTGGCGTGCCGTTTCCCGTTAATCGCTATGGAGAGTATATCGGTTACAAAACCGATCATGACCCCTTTGAACGCGCAACCAGTGCGGGACCGCTGACCTCTAAATTCATGACCGAAGCGCTGCAGAAAAGTGCCCAAAAATTAAATGTTCCGATGTTCAGCGGTTACCTTGCGGTGGAAATTTTAAAAAGCCGGGATTGCGTTTGCGGACTGCTGTGTATCGAGAAAAAGAGCGGTGAACTCATCGCCTTTCGCTGCGGGGATATTGTGATGGCGACAGGCGGTCCCGCCGGTATCTATGCCGACAGCGTCTATCCTGAGTGTCATACGGGCTCTACGGGGCTGGCACTTCTTGCGGGCGCTGAAGCGCAGAGCCTGACCGAATGGCAGTACGGTCTGGCTTCCGTCCGTCCGAGATGGAATGTTTCGGGGACCTATATGCAGGTGTTACCTCGCTTTGTCTCGGTGGATGATTCGGGGAGAGAACATGAATTCCTGGCAGATTATTTTTCCGATGTGTATGAAGCATTGTCCTTTGTGTTCTTGAAGGGCTATCAGTGGCCGTTTGACAGTAGAAAGGTGCTTTCGGGATCTTCTGTAATCGATCTTTTGGTTTACCGCGAATGCGTGCTGAAAAAACGGCGGGTCTATTTGGATTATACTGCGAATCCTTTCGGCTTGACGGAGATTGATTACCGTCGCCTTTCAAAAGAGGCGTATCGGTACCTGGAAAAAGCGCAGGCGCTGTTCGGCACCCCGATAGAACGCCTGATGAAGATGAATGCTCCCGCGGTGGAGCTTTACAAGGGAAAAGGACTTGATCTCTCCAAAGAATATCTTGAAATTGCACTTTGTGCGCAGCATAGCAACGGCGGCATTTCGGTGGATTGCTGGTGGCAGACCAAGATAAGGGGACTTTTTGCAGCGGGAGAGTGTGCCGGAACCCACGGTGTAACCCGTCCCGGCGGCAGTGCCTTAAATGCCGGCCAGGTAGGTTCCCTGCGGGCGGCTGAGTATATTGCCGCCCATCCTAACACATCCCTGACAAAGGAGGAATTTTGCCGGATATCCTCAGCGGCTGCGGCGCGCATCACTTCTCAATTAGAGAAAATGCAAAGCGGCACCTCCAATACCCACGAGCTGCTGCTTCTTGCCAGGCGCCGCATGAGCGACAATGCGGCGGCGATACGCAACCGTGAAAAAATGGCAGAGCTGCTGAACGAAACCCGGAAAATGTTTTCTGAATTGACCGGGCGGGTTCACATAGCAGGGAAAGATGATATCATCGAATACTTCCAATTAAAAGATACCCTTGTTACACAGTCAGCGGTGCTGACCGCCATGATCGATTATACCGATACGGTCGGCGATACCCGCGGTTCCGCACTGTATTTTGACAGCCGGGGACAACTGCGGGACGGATTGGAGGAAATGTTCCGGTTCTGCGGTGATTCCGGCCGGACAGGCGGACGTGTGCAGCAAACTGTTTTGACAGACGACGGATTTCACAGCTATTGGCGTCAGGTTCGCCCGATGCCGAAGGATGACGATTTTTTTGAAAATGTTTGGCGTCAGTACAGGGAAAATAAAAATATATTTTAAGAGGGTAGCGTGATGGAATTTTTTGAGAACCTTACTGAGAAATTAAAGGAAATCAGAGCCAAACCGATTTACCGCAAGTATATTGATTCCATGCAGGAAATATACGATAATGAAATCGAGAATCCCGTATATACCCGAATCTTACCGACTATTCGGAATTTTTCAAAAGCGGCGGCAGAATGAATTATGAGAATAAATATTTTCTGCGCCGCAAAAGGCTCACTGCTGCCGCGATTCTTTATCTTTATTATGAAAAACAGGAGTATCTCAATGAGCTTTGCGTCGAGCTTTAGGAAAGGGTGATTTGTCTTGAAAGAGGCTTATATCGATATCATGGAAAAGGCGCTCTCGGCCTATTCTACCGAGAGAATTGTTGATTACATAAACGAAGTAAAAAGGGATGGTCTGAAGGAACACGGCTTTCCGCGACTGACGGCAAATATCGGTATTCTGATCTCCTTCGGCAGAAGGACGGAACTTAAAGAATTATTCTGCGAAATGATGGATATTTGCTGTGAGAACATGCCGCGGGTAAAGGCGGCGAACGATTTTTCGATTCGGGAAATATGCAGTCTTTTGCAGCGGCTTTCTAAGATCGATCTCATCGGAGAAGAAAAGCTTTCTGCCTGGAAGCGTCAGCTTGCGGCGTTTGACCCATGGCATTTTTATACCTGTGTGGCAGAGACGCCCGAAACGCCGGTGGGGAACTGGGCGGCATATGCTGCGCTTAGCGATTGGATGCGCGGTTTGTGCTGTGGAGAAGATACCCTCGAATTTGTGGAATGGGAGGTTGCTTCACAACTGCTTTCCTTTGATACAATGGGGATGTATAAGGACCCGGACAACCCGATGGTATATGACGGAATTACCCGTTTGCTGCTCGGCGCGCTGATACAGTTCGGTTACAACGGAAAACACAGGCAAGCGATTGAACAACAGCTTTTGCTTTCGGCAGACATCACGTTGCAGATGCAGTCGGTCACGGGGGAAATTCCGTTTGGCGGCAGAAGCAATCAGTTCCTGCACAACGAGGCGTATTTCGCGGCATTGTTTGAATGTTATGCATGTTTGTTTGCCGCAAAAAAACAGATTGCGCGTGCGGCGCAATATAAGGCGGCGGCAAGGCTTGCGCAGAAGGTTGTGCTGCAATATCTTTCCTTGAAACCGATTTCCCACATTAAAAACCGGTATCCGATTGATTCTCTGATCGGGTGCGAGGATTACGGATATTTTAATAAATATATGATCACGGTAGCGTCCTTTGCGTGGCTTGCCTATACCCTTTGTGATGATGATATACCGCAGTCCGAAGCAAGGGCGCAAACAGGCGGTTATGCTGTGTCTACAGGTGCCGATTTCCATAAAATATTTCTCAATTGCGGTGGATATTTTGCTGAGTTTGATACCGCTGCGGATTTTCACTATGATGCCAACGGACTCGGCAGAATCCACAAACAGGGCTGCCCGTCCGCATTGTGCCTGTCGGTACCCTTCCCTGCGGGCGAGATCGATTATAAACTTGAGTCTGAAAATCCGCGGGGAATGTCCCTTTGCTGTTATGTTGAAAGGAATGGGGAAACGGTCTTCGGTGCACAGAAGGATACTGTTTACCGGCTTGTGCGGCATTCGGTATCTGACGGTGTGTTATCCGTGGGGATCGATTGTCTTTTACCTAACGGCGCTGCAATCGGGGAACAGTACATCCTGTCAGAAAGCGGCGTGGAAATGAAGCTCCTTGGTTCCGAAGACTGCGGATTTATGCTTCCTGCATTTGTTTTTGACGGCAGTGAGGAAACCTGCCTATCGGTTCGGGACGGCTGTATTTCGGTTGAATACAAGGGATTTGTTTGTGAGTACCGTTTTTGCGGAGAAATACTCGGTAGTGAGACTTATTACAACCGTAACGGCCGGTATCAAGTTTTTAAAGTACGCACGAAAAGTGTGACGGTTACAATGCAATAAAGATTTTGGAGGTAGTTCGTATGGCACTTTATCCGCTCCGGGGTGAAGAATTTAAGCTTGAAGTCAGGGTGAAAGGATGAAGGGCATGTATGATTTAGGTCTGGTTTCCATTTCTTTTCGGAATCATTCTCCTGAGGAAATTCTCTGTGCGATGAAAAAGGCAGGACTTTCTGTGATTGAATGGGGAAGCGATGTTCATGCAAAACCGCAGGACGAAGACCAACTCGGGAAAATTGTCGCTCTGCAAAAGAAATACGGAATCTCCTGCTGTTCCTATGGTTCTTATTTTCGGCTGGGAGTAACGCCCTTGGAGGAGCTGGAGGATTACATAAGAGCTGCAAAGCTTCTGGGTACGGATATTATTCGTATCTGGAGCTCAGACAAGGGTTCTGCCAAATTTACCGAAAGCGAAAGTAAGGCGTTGTTTGAAGAGGGTAGAAGGGCCGCCCGAATCGCCCGTAAACATGGTGTAACGCTCTGCATGGAATGTCACAACGGGACCTATACCGACACCTTGCCTTCGGCGCTTCGGTTGATGCAGGAAGTTGGTTCCGAGCATTTCAAAATGTATTGGCAGCCGAATCAATTCCGCACAAAAGAGCAAAATGAGCAATATGCCGCGGCAATCGCGCAGTATGTGGAGATCGTTCATGTTTTCAACTGGGAGGGGAAAGAACAATATCCGCTTTCCCAAGGTGTGGAACTATGGCGGCAATATCTTGCAAAGCTTAAGATTCACAAGCCGCTTTTGCTCGAATTTATGCCGGACGATCGGATCGAGACGCTTAGTGCGGAAGCGGACGCACTTCGCCGGAT
>CAUCSW010000062.1 GCA_958445555.1 uncultured Clostridia bacterium
CAGTGGGGGAGATCTCCTTTTCGGCGTTCGATTGGACCTTATCGGCAGCCGCAGTCTTTATGGCGGACAATGCCGCCTGCTCCCACTTTTTCATACCGTTGCCGACAAAGAGCAGAATGTGCGCTCCGTCGGAGGTTTCGGTCACGGTAGTGTCGCCGACCTTCCTCGTATCACTGAACAACCAATTACCGATGCTTTCAGATACATCGTCATCGGAAATGTTTTCATAGGCAGTAAGAACGGCATCGCCGTTCCCGCAATCGGAAAAGGCTTTTTTCAGAGCGTCGATGTCATTCCCGCCCGCCTCTTTAATGTCTTTGAGCAGCTCTTCGGCATATTTCTTGTCCGAAACACCGCTCTTGTCCGACGAAACCGAAAGGTCATACAGATTCCTTGAAACGGTCTCGTCCCTGTGATACGGTTCGGTTATGCATACGGCGGTGTACTCTTCGGTCCCCTTGACAGTCGTAGCGTCGCCGGGCTTTCTCGACCTGTCAAAGATCCATTTGGCCGTCTCGTCCGCTTCCGAATATGCAGCATCCGCAACAAGCGCTTTTCCGATAGCCTCGGTTATCTCCTCAGCGGTCATTCCGTTCGCTTTCATATGCTCCTTTACGGCAGCAAGAAAATCCGCGACGGAGCTGCCAGATGCAATGGCTTCCGC
Organism: uncultured Clostridia bacterium; assembly: GCA_958445555.1. Classification (GTDB taxonomy): domain Bacteria; phylum Bacillota; class Clostridia; order Oscillospirales; family Acutalibacteraceae; genus RGIG7384. The sequence continues at coordinate 665 of CAUCSW010000062.1, forward strand.
CTCGCTTTTGGCTTTGTTAACGGCGGCATTGACCGTCTCTTCGTTGGCAGTCTTGGAATCGTAGACCGCGCTTATCGTGTATGAATAATAAGAGGCTTTATAGAATTTGCTTTTGTTGTTTTCACAGTACGAAGCTATGTCGCTTTCACTCGCTTCGGCATTGTTGTAACACTTCATACGGTATTGGTAAGAGATGTAATAAAGCCGCAGCGCATCGCGCACATCCGTTTCTTTAACACCTCTTCCGTAGGTGTTGTGAAGGTGACGACTGAGACTTATACCCGCATTTTGCGCTTCCTTTTTAAGATTTTCTATCTCTTTGTCTATTGCGGCGGAATTTTCTTCGCTTATCTCGGTGTCACCCGCTGAATAAGCTTTTTCAGCCATCGAGAGATAGAGGACGACCCACTGCCTTGTCACTTCGGCAAAATAGTCAAACCAGGTCTTGGTTTCCTCATAGTAACACGGCTGATCTTTAAGAGATGTCGAAGTGTCCATCATTTTATCGAGATATGTCGAATTGTCGCTTTTGAAGTCGGAGAGGATCGAATACATATAATATGACGCCATGGCACCGTTGACCGAGTAGTGCTCCGTTTCGGCTACAACGGTGTTGCGCATGGATGAACCGCTGTTAATGACCGATGTGACCGTGAGTATCACGGCGAGAACGACGACGGCGGTTCCGAAAACGATCGAGGAAACTATGCCGGCGGTCTTTCGTGCGCGTTTTTTCTTTTTGAGGCGACGCTCGTCTTCGGCGCGCCTTTTCTCAGCCTCAATAATATTTCTTTCTTTTTTACGCGTACCTTTTCCCATCTGATACCTCTTGAAAATTATATTTTTGACGATCTCGGAATCAAGCGCCGACGGCGGCGCATTTCGGCGAAAAACGACCGCACCGTAATGCAGTCCGATAAAACAAGTATACCACAATCACGATAAAAATCAATAACTCTTTTAACCTGCAGGGGGTCACCTCCGTATAATATAAAGAAATGTGATGCGGCGCGGGCGGCAGGCGGGCGACGATCATAAAAACCGCCGAAGAAACGGTCTATTGCACCGGTAAAAAATGCACGGATAACCGCTGCCGACCTTACGGTTGCCGCTTTCGGAAGGAGCTTTTCAGTATGTGCGGAATAGCGGGCTTTGCGGGAAGCAGAGCAGAAGGAATCAATGAAGAGACGTCGGCAAAAATGCTGTCGACAATGACAAGAAGGGGACCGGATGCAAACGGAGCGGTGCGTGACGAAAATGTACTTTTGCTGCATGCGCGTCTTGCGGTCATCTCCCCCGAAACGGGCGCTCAGCCCATGAGCGTCATCAGTGACGAATGTCGGTATACGATCGTTTACAACGGCGAGCTTTATAACACGGAAGAGCTTCGGAACGACCTGATGGCAAAGGGAGTGCGCTTTACAACGGCAAGCGATACCGAAGTCCTCTTGAGGGCTTATATAACATACGGGGAAAAATGTCTTGAAAGTCTTAACGGTATATATGCTTTCGCCGTTTGGAACCATAAAGAAAAGAGTCTTTTCTTCGCGCGCGACCGACTGGGCGTAACACCGTTCGTATATTCATTTGACGGCGACACCTTGGCTTGTGCATCCGAAATAAAGACACTGCTTGCCTCGGAAACGGTAAGACCGATCATAGATGCCGACGGAGCGGCAGAGTTGTTTCTCACGGGTCCGGGCAGAACCCCGGGGAGTTGCGCCTTCAGGGATATAAAGGAACTTAAGCCGGGATATTGCGGAATGTGGAAGAAGGGCGGAATAACACTTAAGCCCTACTGGCGCCTTGAAGACAGAGGACATACCGACTCTCTTCAGGATACCGTTTGCCGCGTAAATGCACTGGTAAGGGACGCAGTCGAAAGGCAGCTTGTCAGTGATGTTCCGATAGGCACATTCCTCTCGGGCGGGCTTTATTCAAGCCTGATATCCTCAATTGCAAACAGGTATATGAAACGCCGCGGTAAGCGCCTCATAACCTTCAGCGTAAGCTATAAGGATAACGATAAGTACTTTAAGCCCTCGCATTTTCAGCCCAACAGTGACGATAAATATATAAAACTGATGAGAGAATACCTCGACTGCGACTATGTGGATGTAGTGCTTGATACAGAGGAACTCGCAGCGGCGCTTGATGATGCCGTGAGAGCAAGAGATCTTCCCGGAATGGCAGATGTCGACTCTTCGCTGCTCCTGTTCTGCAAAGAGATAAAAAAGCATGTGACGGTTGCTCTTTCGGGGGAGTGCGCGGATGAAATATTCGGCGGCTATCCGTGGTACCGTGACCGTGAGGTACTTATGCGATACGGCTTCCCGTGGTCTAACAATTATGACTACAGGGCATCGTTTATGAACCCCGATATCGCTTCGCACATCGATCCGCGCGCCTACATTTCCGAAAGGTATGAAAGATACTGTAAAGAGGCGCCGAAGCATGAGGGACTGTCCGATTACGAATCGCGTATGAGGGAAATGTCATACCTCAATATGTACTGGTTCATGCAGACGCTGCTCGACCGTAAAGATCGAATGAGTATGTATTCGGGACTTGAGGTCAGGGTGCCTTTCTGCGATCATCGAATAGCCGAGTACCTGTATTCGGTTCCTTTTGAGATGAAAGAGCTTGACGGATACGAAAAAGGACTGCTGCGTACCGCCTTTGACGGATACCTGCCCGAAGAGGTCCTCTGGAGAAAAAAGAGCCCGTATCCGAAGACGCATAACCCGGCGTATTTGTCGGCAGTCATATCTCTGCTGACACCCGTGCTTGACGACCCCTCATCGCCGATACACGCGCTTGCCGACGCCGACCGCATAAGGAACCTTTTCACTTCGACCGACGCTCTGCCCTGGTACGGCCAGCTTATGACGGTGCCGCAGACGATAGCCTACTTCTATATGCTCAACACCTGGCTTAAAGAGTATAATGTAGAAATACGGATCTGACCCTGCCGATCAGTGCCGATAGCCGTCCGTCTCCGCTCACCTTACCGCCGCTCATACACCGCCCACCACCGCCCACCCTGCGCGCGCCGACGGGCGGCGCGATCACTCCCAAAAAGAGCGCAAAGACACATATAACCATGTCGCAAAACCATACCGCCGCCCTTTTCTTTGCACAAGGTGCAAAGAAAAGGGCATTTTAATGCGTTTTTAAAATTAAGTTTGTGTTGCGCCTTCGGTTGTGGTAAAATGATAATCGGTATTTAAGAAACAGAAGAAAATAAAGCGTCGGTGCGCATTTTAAGGTCATATTTTAAGGAGAAAACAAAATGACAGAATACATAATGATCGGATTGCTTGTAATTGCCGTTGCACTGCTTGTTACGGTGATCGTCAAACTCTTTTCGGGTAAACAGGGTGCCGCCGAAAATGAGATCAGACTCAGAGCCGCCGTAAATGACAGTATACAGACAAATGTCAAAAACCTCGGAGATATGATATCGGTCAACCAGAAGACCGCTGCCGAAGCACAGATACAACAACTCGGTCGCCTTGAGGACCGTTTCAGATCACTTGAGACCAACAGTGAACAACGGCTTGAGGGCATCAGAAAAACGATGGACGATCGTCTTAATATCTTGAGGGAGGAAAATAACAAGGAGCTTGAAAAGATCCGCGGAACGGTGGACGAAAAGCTCCAGAAGACACTTGAGGATAAAATGACGCAATCCTTCAGACTTGTGAGCGAAAGACTTGAGCAGGTCTATAAGGGTCTCGGCGAAATGCAGAGTATGGCAAACAGTGTAGGAGACCTTAAAAAGGTGCTCTCCAATGTAAAAACACGGGGAATACTCGGCGAGATACAACTCGGCGCGATCTTGTCGGATATCCTTTCGCCCGAGCAGTATTCGGAAAATGTCGCCGTTGACCCCGAATCCAAAAATGTCGTTGAGTTTGCCGTAAAACTTCCCGGTGAAAACGGTGAACCCGTGTGGCTTCCGATCGACTCAAAATTCCCGGGGGACGCCTATGCAGCATACCGCGATGCGTGCGAATCCTGCGATCAGAATGCCGTGGCTGCAGCGGCGGCGACCCTTGAGGCAAGAATAAAATCGGAAGCAAAGGACATATGCACAAAGTATATCGCCGTTCCGTATACCACAAACTTTGCGGTCATGTTCCTGCCGTTTGAGGGATTGTATGCCGAAGTCATAAACAATACCGCTTTGGTTGAGGAACTTCAAAAGAAATACAAAGTAAATGTGGCAGGCCCCAGCACCATGGCTGCTCTGCTCAATTCGCTTCAGATGGGCTTCAGAACACTCGCAATCCAAAAGAGGAGCGCCGAGGTTTGGAACATACTCGGGGCGGTAAAGACCGAATTCGGAAAATTTGAGGAGGCGCTTGAAAAGGCACGCAGCCAGATCACAAAAGCGAATAACGAACTTGACAGTCTGGTGGGCACGAGAACAAGAGCCATAAACCGCCGTTTAAGAGAAGTCGAGAGCCTCAGTGAGATACAGGCATCGGAACTCCTCGGAACAGACCGCTCGACAGAATAGTCATCCGTGTCACCTCTCATCGACACATTCCCGCACCGCTCATCATACACGCATCGCAGGCGCCCACCGCCGCGCACATTCAGCGCGCGTCGACGGGCGCCTGCTCCCGTAATAAACACGACCGTGATAATGATCCGCGGCTCCGTACACGCGCCCACCGGCACACTCCCGCGTGCCGACGGGCGCTTTTTTGTCGTTTCATTCCGCACTTCCTGAAATCAACCCCCGTCGAAAAAGGGATAAATTGTCATCAAAAGAAATAAAACTGTCTATAAACGCGAACTTTTTGTTGCAAAACGGGACATAATGTGTTAATGTGTTTATTGTGATGTAAAATCATTCGGTAAACGGTGCCGCATCGAAAATCGGAAGGGGC
>CAUCSW010000063.1 GCA_958445555.1 uncultured Clostridia bacterium
CGGCGTTTTCGTTGTATAAAACTATCTTGCAGCCTGTTGTCCCGACATCAAGTCCGCCTATGATCATAAACTCAGCCCTCAATGCTTACGACATCGTAGCCGAGATAAATACGGAAGGCTTCCTCAAGCACATTCTTTACATGTCCGTTTGCAACGGTGGTATGATGCTTGAAGCCGCCTCTGGCAAGACGGATGAGTTTGTCCTGAAGGTGATCGATCTTTGCAACGCCGCCGCAGCCGAAGAAGGCGTCCTCGATATTGTCGTCGGTAAATTCGCCTTCGCTGAAATAAACGGTTATCTTGCCGTTTTCGGTCTTGCAGTTGGAAAATGTCATCGGGAAGGCGGCGATCCTGCCCTCGTTGGTGCCCCAGCCGCTGCCCGGATCGGTCTTATCAAACATTTTGTGAGATGTAACGGTGCCTTTTTCCTTCATAAGCTTCTGAGCGGTAGAGCCGCAGTGGAAAAGAATAACCTTGTCGGGATCGTCGCCGTAGTTGTTGTTCCAGTCAAGACAGGCGGCGGGACCCTCGGTCGCAAGCGATAATGCCCGCATGGTTATTGCCGAACACATATCTATTTCACACGATGCGGTGATGCCTCTGTCATTAAGCTCCGAAAGCAGTACGCAGGGGCAGACACGCAGGTATGTCTCCATTTCGTTCCAGCAGCGAAGCGCTATCGCATCAAGATGATAAGTCTCTATGTATTCGTCTATAACGACGCTGATCTTTGCAAGCGTCAGCTTTTTGTCAAGCGGCACAGAAGAAAAGTCGGTATATTTTTCCAGAGCCGACATCTTTTTTACGACCGTCTCGTCGTCGTCCTTTTTTGCGCGCACAAGCTCAAACAGCTCCGAAAGGTCAAAGGATTCAACATTTATTCCGTGACGCTGCATGGTCACTTCGTCAAAGCGGACCGTTTTGAATGCTGTGGTCCGTGCGCCGATACAACCGATCGTGAAGCGCTTCATTCCCTTTACCACACGGCAGACGGCGGCAAAATCGTGAAGGTTTTTTGCAAATGCCTCGGAGAGCGGGTCCACTACATGCGGCTTCATAACGGTATAGGGAATTTCGTATTGCTCAAACACATCGGTAACCGAGAACTTTCCGCAGAAGGCGTCGCGGCGATGCTTGAAGTCCATTTTGCCTATTTCGTCGGGATACGCCTGCATAAGGATCGGGACGCCTGCATCCTGTAAAGCTGCGGCAGCTCCGTTTTCGTCTATGAATATCGGCATACAAAGGATAACGCCGTCGTATTCACCCTCATGGGACTTGAGCCAATTTGCATAGTATCTGCCCTCATCCCTCGTTTCAACGGCACCGTAGCGGGTGGCGTCCTTGTCGGTCATAATATAATTGTATCCGGCAGCGGTCACCGCCTTTACCATATCGTCCCGAGCACTTTCAATAAGTTCCGCGGGCATAAAGCCGCGATTGCCGAAGTATAAAGCGAAGGTCAGCTTATTATCCATATTATATCACTCCTTGACTTTATTTTAAATTTTTCGTAATATGATAATAGATAAATAAGTAAAGAAAATAGCAATTTCGTATTCGGGAGGTGTGATATTTGCGACTTGAGATAAACAGGGAAGAGCTGCTCTCCTTGATGAAGGATTTTTATAAATTTACCAACATTAGAATAGTGGTTTTTGACGAGGAATTCGTCAAGATCGCCGCCTATCCCGCAGGCCATGCCAAATTTTGCAGTGAACTGAGAACCGATGCCGAGGCGCTGAGAAGGTGTAAAGAATGCGACGACAATGCCTGTATGACAGCAAAAAGGACGAAATCCGCCTACATTTATAAATGCCATGCGGGGCTGACGGAGGCGGTGTCTCCGATAACGGTCGACGGCAGGATCGCGGGCTACATAATGCTCGGTCAGATACTTCAGGTCGAAGACAAAAAAGAGGCGTGGGACCGAATAAAAGAGTACATAAGCGGATACGACCTTGACATTAAAAAAATGGAAGATCTCTATAAGAGCAAGAAAAACTATTCACGCAGCAGAATAGTGTCTGCCTCCAAAATAATGGAAGCCTGCGCGGCGTACCTCATCCTTTCTCAAATGATCGTTTTCAATGAGGATACCGCCGCAAAGGAGCTGGACGACTACATCAAGAAAAACATATTCAACCGACTGGATGTCGAAAAGATATGCCGCGATCTTCAGATAAGCCGCGTAAGGCTTTACGATATCTCGCAGCGCTCATACGGAATGGGCATCGCCGAGTATATCAGAAAAACGAGGGTCGATGCGGCGGGAAAACTTTTGATAAAGAGCAACGAACGCATAAGCGAGATTGCCGACAAATGCGCCTTTCCGGATTACAATTATTTTACAAAGGTATTTAAGCGCTATACCGGACTGACTCCGCGCGACTATCGTAAACGGTACGCGGGAAGAGCGGGGCTGAAATAAACCCGACTCCGATCGTAAGCAGACCGGTGTCGAACCCGCTTAGAGGACAACCCGACCGCAGGCGGGCTCTGTCAGCCCGGCTGCATATTCTGCCGCCCACCGGCGCACGCCGGTGGGCGGCAGAGTGCGATTCCTCCTGATTGCTTAAAATTTTTCTTCTGCGCCGTCTTTTTTCGTTTTAACTATTGTAAAACGCTCCGATATCTGCGATAATAAGATGATAATAAGGTGTTAATATCGTCGGTTTACGGTTCAAGGCTCAAAGGCCGCCGCGGCTTTCACGGGCAAAGCGCCGAAAAACGCGCCCTCGTTTATATGCCGTTACCGTATCAGGGGTCCCTTTGCCTGCCGACGCCGTTAACATTCGGTTTGGAGGTTCGTTTTGGTGACAGAACAGGAAAGAATGGCGGAGCTGCTGCTCCCCGAAATTGACAAAACTCCCGAATATTATGAGGCTCTCTATCCGGAACGACAACTTCCCGAAGGTGCAAGGGTCACGAGGATTGCCCCCAGTCCCACCGGTTATCTTCACCTCGGCACCCTTTTTATGTCTCTGGTCAATCGGATGATCGCGGATTCCACGGGCGGAGTGTTTTTCACCCGCATTGAGGACACCGACAAAAAGCGTGAGATCGAAGGCGGCATCGAGGATATTATCGACGGGCTTCACCGCTTCGGTATAAAGATAGACGAAGGCTTTATAAGCGGAACCGAGCAGACAGGCAATTACGGTCCCTATCAGCAGTCAAAAAGAGCCGAGATATATCAGACATATGTAAAGGATCTGATTCGGCAGGGTCTCGCATACCCCTGTTTTATGACCGCAGAGGAGCTGGATGACATCCGCGCTCTTCAGGAGAAGGACAAGCTTCGCCCGGGCTGCTACGGCAAGTGGGCAAAGTACCGTGACATCACTCCCGACGAGGCGAAAGCCCTTATTGACGGCGGGCACGAGTTCGTCGTCCGTCTGCGTTCCCCCGGGAGTGAGGACAGGCGCATCACCTTTGAAGACGGTGTTAAGGGAAAGATCGAAATGCCCGAAAACGACGAGGACTTTGTCCTTCTTAAGTCCGATGGCATCCCGACATATCATTTTGCCCACGCAATAGACGATCACCTTATGCATACCACCCATGTTATAAGGGGTGACGAATGGCTTTCCTCGGTGCCGAAGCACATTCAGCTTTTTCGGCTTCTCGGGTTCAAGGTGCCGAAATATGTGCATGTCTCGCCCATTCTGAAGTTGGACGACGGAAAGAAGCGCAAGATAAGCAAGCGCAAGGATCCCGAGGCGGCGGTAAAGTATTTTGCCGAGCAGGGATATGAGCCCCGGGGCGTGCTCGAATATCTGATGACGATAGCCGCTTCGGATTTTGAGGACTGGCGCAGAGCAAATCCCGCCGCACCGCTCAACGCTTACAAGCTGAACTTCAAGAAGATGAGCGTATCGGGTGCGCTTTTTGACGGGGACAAGCTGAACGATGTCGCCAAGACTGCAGTCTCACGCATGACGGCGGAAGAAGTGACCGAAAAGCTTATCGCCTGGGCGAAAGAGTTCGACGGCGGATTTTATGAGCTTATAAACCGTGACAGAGAGTTCACAAGGCAGATATTTTCTATCGACCGCGGCACCGCAAAGCCGCGCAAGGACATTGCAAAATGGAGCGACGCAAAAAATTACTGCGCTTACTTTTTTGACGAGCTCTTCGACAGAGACCTTACCCTCCCCGAGGGGATATCGCCCGCGTCGGCTGCCGACTATATTGAAAAATACCGCGAGGTATACCGTCCCGAGACAGATAATTCCGCCTGGTTCGAGACCGTCAAGTCGGCTTGTCCCGCAGTCGGGTTTGCGGATGATACAAAGGAATACAAAAAGAACCCCGAGCTTTACAAGGGCAACCCCGGCGACGCATCCACCATCATCAGGATCGCCGTTACCGGCAGAAGGATGACCCCCGAGCTCTGCAGTATAATGCGCATAATCGGATATGATAAATGTATTGAAAGAATGAAGTCGGCGGAAGAATTCTGGCGGCATCAAGAGGAGAAATAGAATATGGAAGACAACAACATAAAAGAGGCCTCCAATTTTATTGAGGATTTTGTGAAAGAGGATCTTGCGGAAGGGGTTTACGATCATGTACAGACCCGTTTTCCTCCCGAACCGAACGGCTATCTTCACATCGGCCACGCAAAGGCGATATGCATAGATTTCGGAATAGCAGAGGAGTTCGGCGGAACCTGCAACCTGCGTCTTGACGATACCAATCCGACAAAAGAGGATGTTGAGTATGTTGACGCGATCGAAGAGGACATAAAGTGGCTCGGCTTCAACTGGGACAAGGTCTACTTTGCTTCGGATTACTTCCCCTTCATATATGAATGCGCCCTTAAAATGATCGATCTCGGGTTGGCTTATGTCGACGACCTTTCCGCCGACGAGATCCGGGAATACCGCGGCACCCTCACCGAAGCGGGCCGCGAAAGCCCTTACAGGAACAGAAGCATTGAGGAGAACCGCGAGCTCTTCCGCAGGATGACCGAAGGAGAGTTCCCGAACGGGGCGAGGGTACTGCGCGCCAAAATAGATATGGCGTCTCCCAACCTCAATATGCGCGACCCGGTCATATACAGAATCCTTCACGCCACTCATCATCGCACGGGCGACAAGTGGTGTGTTTACCCGATGTATGACTTTGCGCATCCCCTCTCGGACGCAAAAGAGGGTGTCACCCACTCTCTCTGCTCGCTTGAGTTTGAAAATCACAGACCGCTTTACAACTGGTTTTTGGAAAAGCTCTCTATCCCCACCCCTCCGCGTCAGATAGAGTTTGCGAGAATGAATGTAAACTACACCCTCACGAGCAAGCGCAAATGCTTAAAGCTGGTGAACGACGGCATTGTCGACGGTTGGGACGATCCCCGAAT
>CAUCSW010000064.1 GCA_958445555.1 uncultured Clostridia bacterium
ATAAACCTGGATGACGATATGGTCTGTTATCCGGAGAATGTCATCTCTCCCGATACAAGGGCCGTGTTCCGCTCAAATTATTATGTGTCCGACACTCACAGGAACAGGTTCGTTCCCGCGAATATCACCGTTCAGAGTCACGGAGCGGCGCTTGCCTGCCTGGTTGCATATATGATGTACAAGGCAGGAAAGGCGTGTAATGTCCCGATCGACATATATTATGTCATGAAGCACACAATGGGCTCCGCCACCGACGGAAATCTCTCTCTTCTTTCAAGTTTCAATGTCGGATATTCCGTGGGAAGTGAGGGCGGAAGAGTTGCTTGCGACGGGATATGTTACGGTGCCGACGAGGTCAAAAGATCGGTGTCGGACGGTAAGGGATGCATCGTTAAATACGGCAGCACGCCGCGCGATTATGCCCTTATTTTCGGAAAGACCGCGAAGGAAGGGCTGTCAAACGGAAAGCCGCTTTCCGATATTATTGTAATGAATCCCGCCGAGGGAGTTGTTACAACGCTCGATAAGCTGCTCAAAAACGGCGAGTCGGATATTACCGAGGTGTACAGACTGGAATATATGCCCAAAAAGTAACCGCATTTCCTACACGGACGAAAAAATGATATGCAGCAGATAAGGCCTACAGATAAATAAGCAATCATGCGGGACGGCGTTGCTTTTATGATGCAGTCCTTAACTATCCGCCGCAGCTGACACTGCCGTTTCGGCGACCGAAGGAGCGTAGGGCGTACCGTAACCCGAGCATCCGCTCAGAATGTAGCAAACAAGTGTTACTATGCACATCATTATGCTGACGGTGAAAGGAATCAGACGGTACTTTTTCATACATACACACACCTTTTGATGTTTTATATCGGGCTGCCGTGTCCGACGGCTTATATATAAAGGATTGTTCCGTAATGACAGAGGGAAAAACTGTTATGCTTCTGCAGTCAAAATGAAGAGGGGAGTTATGCGTCGGTAGAAACCGTGACTGCCGAAACGGCGCTTCCCTCAATCTGAGATTCGGAAGAGGCAGGCAGCTTTTTGTGCGAGCATCCCGCAAAGACAAGAAAAACAGCGAGTATAAGAGTGATCAGTGCCGTGCGTCTCAACTCGGAACGATTCGAAAAAAACATACCGACCATCCTTTGCACTTAGAATTTGCGAAGCGTGCGGGGGAGCACGCTTCGCGCTGTTCGGGGGGTGACAAGCGCAGGGTCGCTTGCCACGATTATAATAGCCCGTCGGTCCGCCGAATGCAATTACAAAACTGTAACATTTTTTGATTTTGTAGACTGGCACAAATGTTCGCGTTTAGGTTTGTTGATGTTTGATATTGATTATTACAGACTTGTAATCAAATAAGTTCAAAGAATTACAGACTTGTAATGGTTGTTACGAAACTGTAATTTTTTGACATTTCACCGTTCGGCAGCATTCGACAAACAGTGACATTTTTCGCAAAAATGACGAGCGCGACAACGCCCTGTCACACCGTTTTTTGCCGACGCCTATACGCGTACCGACCGAGCTCCGACAAATGAGGAACCGAACAAATCTCACTTTCCTTTGAAATTATTCAAAACAATGCCGCATAGCCGATTCAAGGTAGGATCGCAACGTAAAAATGCGAAAACAGGAGGTGATGATCATAACCGCGGCGGCGCCCACCGCCGCGCACATTCCGCGCGCGCCGACGGGCGCCGCACCCCCGAGACCCTGCACACCCGACATATCTGCATCATCGGCACATCCTACGCAACATTAACCCCGCCGCTGCTTTCTGCGGCACTTATGCGCCCACCGCCGCGCACATTCCGCGCGCGCCGACGGGCGCCCCACCCGCACCCCCCAAAAAAACAAAGATACAAAATAAGAAAGGAACTTTAAAAAATGGCATGTAAAAACTCGCGGCGCAACACTGTGTCACTGCAAAACATCCTGAAGGGCGAGCCCGAAAGGCTTCTTTTCGGAGTCAACACTTCCGTTTCCTCCGCAACCCGACTGCAAAACAATCTTGAATTGTTCGATTGGGTCGCGCGAAATAAACTCTATCCGAATTTTTGGGGCAGGCATATCTTCGGCAGTGATCACCTTACCGCCGATGAGATCGAATACCTGCACTCAAAAGCCTGCAAGGTTGCAATCATTTGTGATCCGTCAGGCGCTGTGGATACCAAGGAACAGGGCGTATCGTTCGCATCACAGACTGTTGAAAGGGTGACCGAACTTGCCGTGCCGAAAGGAACCGCGTTGTTCCTTATGTGTGAGGGACACGAGATCACATCAGAATTCATGCGCGGTTTTGTAAAGCGCGTGAGCGAGTCCGGTTATACCGCCGCTTTTATCGGAGATACCGATGCTGCTTGGAGTACCTTCGATCGTGAATTCAGCAGGTGTATGCAAACCGACCCCGATGATTTCGAAGGTTGTATGGTATGGGCAACGAGTCCGACTCTTAAAGAGTATGACCGCATTACCACCACACATTTCATACACCCGGATAATTGGGTTCCGTACGCACCTTCGGGTATCACCCGAAAGGATATATCGGTATGGCAGTACGGAAAGGACTGTCACCCGATCCTATCGAACGATAACCGACCGACATCATTCGATCTGAATCTTGTAAAATATGAAAAAGTTATCATCAATAAAATGTTTTAGTTGAAAAAATTCACAAAGCAGTATATAATAAGGAGAGAAAAATATGATATATGCAGAAAGAGTAACAGTATCCCCGGAGAATATAACCCTTAAACCCGGCGAGTGGTATTACGGAGCAAGAGCGGAGGTAAGACAGTCTTACGCCACCTGCGACTGCGTCTATTGTAGGAGCTCCGACCCGAGCGTCGCAAGCGTCAATAAGGAGACGGGATATATTTATGCAAGGTCGGCAGGACACGCGGTCATCACCGCAGAGGCGGCAGACGGCGGCGGAGCGTCGGACTGCTTCACCGTAACCGTTACCACCGGTGAGATCCCGGTGTGGACACTGACTCTGAATTACCACGATATAAAGATAAAGAAAGGCGCGACCTTCGGACTCAATGTATCGATCGACCCGTGGAACGCAACGAATAAAAAGCTCCGCTGGTCGAGCAGCAACACAAGTATCGCGACCGTAAACGGCAGCGGTGTCGTGACCGGCATTTCCGCAGGAAAGGCGACGATCACCGTCGAACCTATAGACGGCAGCGAGTGCTGCGATATGTGTACCGTGACGGTTGAGGATAACGCTCATATCACCTCGGTGACCGTTTCCCCGTCGAGATTGGACCTTGCAATAGGCGAGTTTACATATCTTCATGCCGAGGTCTGCCCGTGCGACGGAAAAGACAGATGTGTCACATGGAGCAGCGAAGATCAGTCGATAGTTGCCGTAAATCCGGACAGCGGATTCATCATTGCAAGGGGATCGGGAACCGTAAAGGTCTATGCGACCGCAACCGACGGAAGCGGTGCACGCGGTTGTTGTACCGTTACGGTCGCAGCGCCGATATCGGTGACCGGAATAGAGGTCAGCCCGACATCGCTTACGCGGCATGTTTGCGAATCGGCAACACTCAAAGCAAATGTTCTTCCGTGCAACGCAACAAATAAACTTGTGACCTGGAGCAGCAGTGATGACAGTGTGGTAAAGGTCGTTGATATATACAACGGCGGTATCCTTGCAAAGGGCGTCGGCTCCGCCACCCTCACCGCAACCACCGCCGACGGAGGATTAAAAGGTTATTGCACCGTTACTGTTAAGCTTCCCTTTTCGGTAACCGGAATAAGGGTAAGTCCGGCAACGCTCAGAATAAATGTCGGTGTTCGTAAAACGCTTAACGCAGAGATCTTTCCGTACAATGCGGTTAATAAGAATGTTACATGGAGAAGCAGCAATGAAAATGTTGTAGAGATCATCGATGCCAGAGGCGGCATAATCATTGCGACGGGTGTCGGTTCTGCTACCGTTACCGCCACTACTGCGGACGGAGGATATAAAGACTATTGCAGCGTTACCGTCGATCCGCCTGTGGCAGTTACCGGAGTAAAAGTTCGGCCCTCAATGCTCAAATTGAATGTCGGCGTGTCTAAAAAACTCAGCGCTGAGATTTTCCCGAGTAATGCGGCAAATAAAAATGTAACCTGGAGCAGCAATAATGAAAGCGTGGTTACGGTTACGGATGTGCGTAACGGAACGATCTTTGCAAACGGTGTCGGTTCTGCCGTTGTCACCGCCGCCACTGCGGACGGAGGCTTCACTTCGGTATGTATGGTTGAGGTAAAGCACTTTGACTATCGTACCGCCTTGAGGGAGTATTGCGGTTTTTCTTATGAAGCCGCAGAACTGATATTGAGGGTATACAAGAAAATGGATGTTATCCTTTCATCGGAATCCAAAATGGAAAGGGACTGGACCTGTGCAAGGTTGTTATCCGAGTTTTGCTATGATTATAAGTCTAAGGTTGCAAACATTGTTGACATCAATCAATGGGACAAAGTTGCCGGTTCGGTGACGGATCTTGATAACAGGCAGTCATATTTTATCAACACATTGGGTTTCACAGAAGATGAATACGATGTGATAAACGATGCGATAATCGATAATCACAATAACTCCGGAAATGTTGAAGGAAGGATCGACTTTGCCCATTTACAGTATTCTCTTGCCGCACGATTGGCATACAAACTGGACAAAGACAACCCCCTTCCCGATATCGGCATGGGAAAATACACCCATAATTATAGAATATACAGTGATGAAGAGGTATCGTATTTCGGCGGTTGGCTCGGAGATGCGGTATTGGTTCTGGGAGATGCAACTACAACATCTTTCGGAAACAATGATTATATGGCGGATCTTGATGCCGAGAATATCTTTCGTATGATATTGCAAGGTTATAACTCGGTATCGGCGTTTAATAAGTATTATTACGATGCGACGGATAACAATACAAGAGCTGATGTGTTCCTTCGTCATATTCCGTATGATACCGCAAAAGCAATGGTGCTCAGCGAATTGCTGCATCTGGGTCTTGATCCCACATATGACGGTGAAATAGAAAACGAAGATGAATGCTGGCGCAAGATAAGATCCGAATATCCGGATACATACAACTTTTTGAAAAGTCTGGCAGATCACCGTTCCGAGATCGTGAATTATATATAAGGTCACGGAGCGCCGGTATTGCGGAAGTCTCGGTCTGTATGTTTGAGTATATCAAATTAATTTTCGATTAAAATCAGAAGGGGATAAAGGTATGAGTAAAAAGGCAAGGGCTATTTTC
>CAUCSW010000065.1 GCA_958445555.1 uncultured Clostridia bacterium
GTGTGTAACGCGGCAATACGAGAAATCCACGCTCAAAACAGGTTCGGATTTAACCAGAATAAACCGTTGACTATTCGGAATAAAAGTATATAATTATAATGTATGATTGTGTATATTTAGGGGCAACGGAGTTATTATCTTCGGAGAATTCTGAAAACAAACCTTTTGCGGAGGCGGTTTTTTGAAAAAACTTTTTTCCTTCGATAAGTTGAGGACTACGGGGTTGGTGGTCCTCTGCGATGCCGTTATTATATTCTTTTCACTTTCGGTATCGATGTGGATCGGCGATGATTTCAAAGACTCACTTTTCGTCATTGTCGGCAGTGTCGCAAAGTTCAGTGCAGTCTTTACCGCAGCATCTCTTTTGATCTTTTTTGCGGCAAATATTTACAGGACGATGTGGCGCTATTTCAGCGTCAGAGACAGTCTTATAACGGTGATCGCCGTTGTGCTTTCCAACATTGTTCCTCCCGTTTTTTCTCTCTTTTCGGAAGAGTTTGCCAAAATAGTCAAGGTGCATGATTATCTGCTTTCGGTGCTGATCCAGCTTGCTTTCATCCTCGGAACGAGATTTATGTGCCGTGTTTATGCGGGGATATTCATAAAGAGAAAGCCCGACGCTCCCAAGAGCACAAAGCGAACCATGATAATAGGTGCGGGCGATGCGGGAAGGCTACTCATCGGCGAGATGAAAAGGACCAACAGGCGTTTGGGCAATCCCTGCTGCATTATCGACGACAACAAGGTCCTGCTCGGGAATCACATAGACGGGGTTCCGGTCGTAGGAACAAGGAACGACATAGTCTCGGCGGCGAAAAAGTATGATATCGAACAGATCATTTTCGCCATTCCCTCGCTGGCGGCGTCCGAAAGAAAAGCTGTGCTGGAGATCTGCAGCGGGACGGGATGCGTTCTTAAGGCGATGCCGGGAATCTATCAGATGGTGGTGAGAGAAAACTATTCGTCCACCGTGCGCGATGTCAGTGTTGAGGATCTCTTGGGAAGGGATCCCGTTAAGATAGATATGCATTCGGTAAGCTCGTTTTTGGGCGGAAAGACCGTAATGGTCACCGGCGGAGGCGGCTCGATAGGCAGCGAGCTTTGCCGTCAGATCGCGTCGTACGGTCCGAAAAAGCTCATAATCGTCGATGTTTACGAAAACAACGCTTATGCGATAGAGCAGGAGCTTCGGCACAGGTACAGCGATCTTGATTTCGATGTTATGATAGCCTCGGTCAGAGAGACCGACCGTATGAACAAGCTGATGGAGCATTACCGTCCCGACATCGTATTCCACGCAGCGGCACACAAGCATGTTCCTCTTATGGAGGACAGTCCGAACGAGGCGATAAAAAACAATGTTTTCGGAACCTATAAGACGGCTCTTGCCGCGGTCAGGTACGGTGTCAAGAAGTTTGTGCTTATTTCAACCGACAAGGCGGTAAATCCTACAAACATCATGGGCGCGTCAAAGCGTCTCTGCGAAATGGTCGTTCAGGCGCTTAACGGCAAGGGAGATACCGAATTTGTCGCGGTTCGTTTCGGAAATGTCTTAGGGTCGAACGGTTCGGTGATACCCCTGTTCAAGAAGGAGATCGCCGCGGGAGGTCCCGTTACCGTTACTCATCCCGATATAATCAGGTACTTTATGACCATTCCGGAGGCGGTGTCGCTTGTCCTTGAAGCGGGGACAGATGCCCACGGAGGAGAAATATTCGTTTTGGATATGGGAGACCCCGTCAAGATAGACGATTTAGCGAGAAACCTCATAAGAATGTCGGGATATGTACCCGATGTAGACATAAAGATAGTTTATACGGGGCTGCGTCCGGGTGAAAAGCTCTTTGAGGAGATGCTTATGAGCGAAGAGGGGCTGCGTCGGACAAACAACAAGCTCATCTATGTCGGAAATCCCATTGAAATGGATAAGGCGGCGTTTTTCGAGAGGTTGGGGGATTTATATGAATCCTGCACCCACAATGCCGAAAACATAAAGCAGATCGTATCGGAAATGGTTCCGACATATAAATACGATCCCGAGACCGATCGATCGAAGCAGTTCGGTTGAGAGTCGGATTAGTGTCGGTTCAGTGACAGTCAAGTGACGGTCGAGAGACGGTCGCAGCAGGTCACAAAAGCCATAAAATACAGGAAAAGCGCAACGCGTTGAAAGGAAGCAGTATGAAGGTTACCGATTTTCTTCTTGCAATCGGATCCCCCGAGTTTTTTACGGGTGTCCCCGATTCTCAGTTGAAGCCGTTATGCAACTATTTAATGGACACATACGGTATTTCGGAGCGTCACATAATAGCCGCAAACGAGGGCAACTGTGTCGGACTTGCCGCAGGTTATCATCTTGCGACCGGCAAGATCCCGCTTGTGTATATGCAAAACAGCGGTATCGGAAATACGGTAAACCCCGTGGCATCGCTTCTGAATGACAAGGTATATGCCATCCCCGTGATATTTACGGTGGGTTGGCGCGGCGAACCCGGTGTTAAGGATGAGCCTCAGCACATTTATCAGGGCGAGGTGACCGTAAAGCTCCTTGAGGATATGGACATAACGACATTTGTCGTCGGAAAGGACACATCCGTTTCGGAGCTGAAAGAGGCAGCCGACCGCATGGCGGAAAAGCTTAATGTGGGAAAGAGCGTTGCGTATGTCATTCGCAAGGGTGCTCTTGAATATGACGGCAATACCGTATATAAAAACGACAACACAATGCTTCGCGAGGAGATAATAAAGCACATAACCGCCGTGTCCGGTGATGATCCGATAATTTCCACGACGGGAAAAGCGTCCCGCGAATTGTTTGAAATAAGGGAGGCGAACGGCGAGCCTCACGGATACGATTTTCTGACGGTGGGTTCGATGGGTCACTCTTCGTCGATAGCTCTCGGCGTGGCAATGAACCGTCCCGACCGCACGGTATGGTGCATAGACGGCGACGGAGCGGTGCTTATGCACATGGGCGCCATGTCTGTCATAGGCTCCGTAAAGCCGACCAATTTCATCCACATAGTGATAAACAACCGTGCGCATGAAACGGTAGGAGGTATGCCCACCGCGCTTTCCGGTACCGATCTCCCCGCGGTCGCGGCCGCCTGCGGATACGAGATCTCCCTCCGGGTCAATGACTTTTCGGAGCTTGATGAGGCACTGAGGGCGGCAAAGCATTCCGAAAAGCTTACCTTCATAGAAGTCCCTGCAGCAATAGGTTCCCGAGCGGATCTCGGCAGGCCGACGACCACCGCACTCCAAAACAAACTGAATTTTGTTGAAAACTTAAGGAGCAAATAAAATGATCGCACTGATACTGAATTCGGGTCTCGGGAAAAGAATGGGAGTTTTAACCAGCGAGCATCCTAAGTGTATGACAGAGATATCCTGCAGCGAGACCATACTGTCGCGCCAGCTGGGCGAGCTCAAGGGAGCGGGGATAGAAAAGGTCGTCATCACCACCGGTCTTTTTGACAATGTTCTTACCGAATACTGTCGCTTTCTTGATACCGGTCTCGACATCTCATTTGTGAAAAATCCTTTGTACGATAAGACCAATTACATCTACTCGATCTATTGCGCGAGAGATCTGTTGAAGGATGACGATATTCTTCTTATGCACGGCGATCTGGTTTTTGAAAACAGTGTGCTGGACGCCGTGATAGGTGCAGACACGAGCGTGATGACCGTGTCGTCGACCGCGCCGCTCCCCGAAAAGGACTTTAAGGCTGTCGTCGACGGGGATCGCATCACTGCCGTCGGGATCGAATTCTTTGATAATGCGCTCACCGCGCAGCCTCTTTACAAGCTCAAAAAGGATGACTGGAAGGTCTGGCTTGACAGGATAGTCGAATTCTGTGAAAAGGACGAGACCGGTTGCTATGCCGAAAAGGCGTTTAACGAGGTATCCGACAGATGCGTAATACACACGCTTGATGTTAAAGATGCGCTTTGCAACGAGATCGACACCCCCGAGGACCTGAAAGCGGTGTCCGCCGCAGCGGAAAAGGCGGATAGCAGGAGCGTCTATATGAGCGTTTCGGCGGATATGGTCCACTCCGGTCACATCGCCATTATAAGAAAGGCAGCGCGTCTCGGAAAGCTTACCGTCGGAGTGCTCTCGGATGAGGCGGTCGCCTCTTACAAAA
The DNA here is from genome assembly GCA_958445555.1 of uncultured Clostridia bacterium. GTDB lineage: Bacteria > Bacillota > Clostridia > Oscillospirales > Acutalibacteraceae > RGIG7384. The sequence continues at coordinate 4,152 of CAUCSW010000065.1, forward strand.
GGTTCCCTCTCATGCCGTTTTCGGAAAGAAAGGCATTGTTTGAAAACATCAACGGTGTTTCAAAAGTGGTTGAGCAGAAGGAGCTTTCCTACAGAAACATACTTAATGAGCTGCGTCCCGATTTTGTCGTACACGGAGACGACTGGAAGGAAGGCTTCCAGAAGCCGGTGCGCGACGAGGTCATCGAGGTCCTGAAACAGTGGGGCGGAAAGCTGGTCGAATTCCCTTATTCGGGGGACGAAAAGTTTGCCGAGCTTGAAAAGCGTTCACGCGCTGAATTGTCGATGCCGGACGCAAGAAGAGGCCGTCTTAAAAAGCTTCTTAATATGAAGGGCTGCGTGAATGCGATAGAGGCGCACAGCGGAATAACCGGTCTGATCGCAGAAAAGACGGTCGTTTACGAGGACGGAAAGGCGTATCAGTTCGACGCAATGTGGGTATCGTCCCTCTGCGATTCGACCGCAAAAGGAAAGCCCGACATAGAGCTTGTCGATATGACATCACGCTTCCGTACCATAGACGATATTATGGAAGTGACGACAAAGCCGATCATTTTCGACGGCGACACGGGCGGTCTGACCGAGCATTTTGTTTACACGGTGCGGAGTCTTGAGAGAATGGGCGTCTCAATGGTGATCATTGAGGACAAGACCGGTCTTAAAAAGAATTCCCTGTTCGGCACCGAGGTCGCCCAGACGCAGGACAGTATAGAGAATTTCTCGGCAAAGATAGCCGCGGGAAAGCGTGCCCAGAAGACTGCCGATTTTATGATATGCGCGAGGATCGAGAGCCTCATCCTGGAGAGGGGAATGGAGGATGCGCTGGAGCGCGCCTTCGCATTCGTCGCCGCCGGCGCCGATGCGATAATGATCCATTCACGCAAGAAGGATCCTGCGGAGATATTTGAGTTTGTCGAAAAATTCAGAGCGGAAAACAAGACCACTCCGATCGTGGTAGTGCCCACATCCTTTAACGCGGTAACCGAGAAGGAATTCAAGGACAGGGGCGTAAATGTCGTAATTTACGCAAATCAGCTTACGCGGAGCGGTTTCCCGGCTATGAAAAAGGCAGCCGAGACCATTCTTACGAAT
>CAUCSW010000066.1 GCA_958445555.1 uncultured Clostridia bacterium
TTTCCCGAACCGGAAATAACTACGGTCTTGCCCTTGAAGGAATCATCCTTCATACATTTGAGCATCTCCTCGGCGAAGTAGCAGAGACCGTATCCGGTCGCCTCTGTACGGGCAAGCGAGCCGCCGTAAGTAAGGCCTTTTCCGGTAAGAACACCGGTAAACTCGTTGCGGAGTCTCTTATACTGACCGTAAAGGAAACCGATCTCCCTTCCGCCGACGCCTATGTCGCCCGCGGGAACATCGGTATCCGCGCCGATGTGCTTCGAAAGCTCGGTCATAAACGACTGGCAGAAGCGCATGATCTCCATATCCGACTTGCCCTTGGGATCGAAATCTGAGCCTCCCTTGCCGCCGCCGATGGGCAGACCGGTAAGACTGTTCTTGAATATCTGCTCAAATCCGAGGAATTTGATGACAGATGCATTTACGGAAGGATGCAGACGAAGACCGCCCTTGTAGGGTCCTATAGCCGAATTGAACTGAACGCGGAATCCGCGGTTCACATGAACTTTTCCGTTATCGTCAACCCACGGGACACGGAAAATGATCTGTCTCTCAGGCTCTACTATACGGTCGATAACGCCGTACTCCTGGAGCTTGGGGTTTGCCTCCACGACCGGCTCGAGTGATTCAAGAACCTCTGTTACCGCCTGCAGGAACTCCGGCTCGCCGGCGTTGCGCTTCTTTACATCTTCAAGAACACGGTTGAGGTATTCATTTTTTATTGCCATTTCTGGTTTCCCCTTTCTTAATCGGTAGTTGATATTAAAAATTTATGCTAATATAATAATATTAAATCAATCAGTTGTCAAGAGAAATTTAATTAAGAATATTTCGTTTTTTCTTAATTTTATTAAGTTTATCCGATAAATTGCTTCATTGAGGCTTTGAAAATCGGAAATGAGCCGATTTATCGCTTTTTTGTCCGAGCTTTAAGTCTTGCAGTACTTACTTTATTGTGATAAAATTGTGATACAAATGATCGGCACGGGCGGCAAGATACGGGCATGCCGATCCGACAGTCTACTTTTGTTCGGGAGTTGAATGATTACGGGATACAGGGCGGTTGCGGCTATATCCACCCCGCGCGGGGAAGGCGGTATCGGAACGGTTCGCATTTCCGGAGACGGTGCGATAGATATTGCCGATTCGGTTTTTAATTGTCATTCGGGTGAAAGTCTTAAAAGTATAAAGGGATATACCGCAAGATACGGAAGAGTGTCGGGCAAAAACGGTGATATCGATGACGCGGTCGCGCTCGTCTTCAGAGCGCCGCACAGTTATACGGGTGAAGATACCGTCGAGATCACTGTACACGGTGGCGACTATGTGACATCAGCGACCCTGCGTGCCCTTCTTGATGCAGGTGCAGACCTTGCCGGTGCGGGCGAGTTTACCAAAATGGCGTTTTTAAACGGTAAAATGGATCTTTCCGAAGCCGAATCGGTCATGGAGATCGTATCTGCTGAAGGAGAGCGTCAGTTGAGAGCCGCGCGTGCCGCAGCCGACGGTGCGATAGCCCGCAGGCTTGCGGACATAAAGGCAGGGCTGGTCTTTGCAGCCGCCACCGTCACGGCATTCACCGACTTCCCGGACGAGGAGCCTTCATTCAGCGGGATAGACAAGCTCCCCGAAATGCTCAGCCGTGCGGAGGATGCACTCTGTTCAATGATATCGAATTACGATGCGGGCAAGGTGCTCAGAGAAGGTGTCAGGACCGCAATAGTCGGAAGCACCAATGTAGGCAAATCCACCCTGATGAATCTGCTGACGGGCGAGGACCGTTCCATTGTCACCGATATAGCGGGAACCACCCGCGATGTGGTCGAAGAGACCGTCCGCATTGGGGATGTAAAGCTTTGTCTTTCCGACACCGCAGGTATAAGAGATACGGACGACGCAGTCGAAAGGATCGGCGTGGAGCGTTCGAAAAAGGCGATCGATGCGGCGGAGCTGATAATATTTGTTACCGATGCAGCCAGAGCGCTTACCGATGATGAGGAAAAACTGCTTGGCACCCTTAAAGACCGTAAAACGGTCGTTGTGATAAACAAGACCGATGTGGCAGAACCCAAAGACACGAAACAATTCGAAGGATTCCCCACGGTGAGAATGTCGGCAAAAAACGGCACGGGACTCGAAATGCTTCAAAAGCAGATCGAAGAGGTTTGCGGATCCGCGGGGCTTGACGGCAGCGAGGTCACCTTCACAAGCGAGCGCCAACGTTCCTCTGCCGAAAAGGCGCTTAAAGAGGTGCGCGCGGCGCAAAGCGCCCTCGCGGCGGGAATTACCGTCGATGCCGCAGGCACCTGTATAGACTCGGCGATAGAGGCGATAAACGAACTGACGGGTGAATCGGTGACCGTCGAGGTTGCAGACGAAGTGTTCAGAAAATTTTGCGTGGGAAAATAGCGCGGGGCGCCGCGGGTGCCGTCCGACAAAGGATAAGTACCAAAAAAAGACGGACGGACCGCAAGGCGCGGTCACCCGGTAAGTCAAGAATCTAGGGTATGCGGACCCTTCGGCAAAGCGGGGTCGGACACGATAACAGAAGACCGCAATGAGCAAAAAGCAAAGGGAAATAACAAACAGGCGATGAATATGAAAACATATGATGCAGGCAGCTATGATGTTGCCGTTATAGGTGCGGGACACGCAGGAATAGAAGCCGCTCTCGCAGCGGCGAGAATGGGCTGCAAAACGGTTTGCTTTACCATAAATCTCGATTGGATAGGTAATATGCCCTGCAACCCTTCGATCGGAGGCACCGCAAAGGGTCACCTTGTGCGTGAAATAGATGCACTCGGCGGAGAAATGGCAAAAGCGGCGGACAAAAACACCCTGCAGAACAGAATGCTTAATCTCGGTAAGGGTCCCGCCGTACATTCTTTGAGGGCTCAAATAGACAGAAGGGCTTACAGCACATATATGAAGCACACAATGGAGCTTCAGGAAAATCTTGAAATAAAGCAGGCAGAGGTAACGGAGCTCGAAAACACGGACGGCATCTGGCATGTGATAACAAAACTCGGCGCCGACTACCGCTCAAAAACGGTAGTCGTTGCGACGGGAACCTTCCTCAAAGGTAGGATCTATGTGGGAGAAGTTAACTATGAAAGCGGTCCGGACGGGACACTCGCCGCCACGGAGCTTTCCGAGTCGCTGGAAAAATACGGTCTTCGTCTCCGCAGATTCAAGACCGGCACCCCCGCCAGAGTGTTGAGAAGCAGTGTTGACACCTCACATCTTGAGGAGCAGCCGGGCGATCCGAAAATAACGCCGTTCAGCTATTCCACCGATCCTTCGACCGTTAATAATTCGGGAAAGTGTTACATATCATATACAAACGACCGCACCAAAGAGGTGATATTGAGGAACCTCGACCGTTCGCCCCTTTACTCGGGTGTTATCGAAGGCGTGGGCCCGCGATACTGTCCGAGCATAGAGGACAAGATAGTAAGGTTTGCCGACAAGCCCCGTCATCAGCTCTTCATTGAGCCCTGCGGAGAAAGCACCGAAGAGATGTATCTCCAGGGGATGTCCTCTTCTCTGCCCGAAGAGGTGCAGGTGGAGTTTTACAAGACTATCGAAGGTCTTGAAAATGTTGTTATCACGCGTAACGCCTACGCCATTGAATATGACTGTGTCGATCCGCTCTGCCTCACCCCTTCACTTGAAGCAAAATCAGCAAAGGGACTTTTCGGGGCAGGTCAGTTCAACGGCTCATCGGGGTATGAGGAGGCAGCGGCTCAGGGACTTGTCGCCGGCATCAACGCCGCCCGCAGCGTCAAGGGGCTTGAACCTATGATACTCTCCCGATCCGGCTCTTACATCGGCACCCTTATAGATGACCTTGTAACCAAAGGATGCACCGACCCATACCGTATGATGACATCAAGAAGCGAATACAGACTTGTTTTGCGGCAGGACAATGCCGATGAGCGGCTGATGCCTACGGGAAGGGAAAACGGACTTATAAGCGATGCCGAATGGGAAGCGTTTCTCAACCGTAAAGCCGAAAAGAACGCCGAAGTCGAACGGCTTGAAGCAACATTCCTTCCGCCCTCGGCAGGACTGAACGAACTGTTGACAAGATTAGGTGCCGCACCGGTGACGACGGGAGTCAGAATATCCGATCTCATAAGAAGACCCGAAGTAAAGTACGATGATCTTGAACCCTTCGACCGAGAACGCGAGCACCTCCCAGACGATGTAAAAGAAAAGGTAGAGATCGAAATAAAGTACAGCGGATATATCAACCGCCAGCTTCACAAGATCGAAGAGATAAAAAAGCTTGAGCAAAAGCTCATTCCTTCGAATATCGACTATTCTTCGGTAAAGGGACTGCGGCTCGAAGCGGTCGAAAAGCTTAACAAGGTGCGCCCCGCAAATATCGGTCAGGCGTCGCGCATCTCGGGAGTCAGTCCCGCCGATGTGACCGTCCTGCTCATCAGCCTCGAAAAAAAACATTGACAAAAACGAACACACGATTTATAATTTTTCAAAAGCCGTGATGAAGAGAAGTAACGCAAAAGCGTGCCCGAAGAGAGCGGGGAATGCTGGAAACCCGCGGTAATGTTTGCGTGAATAACACTTCGGAGCCGCACACCGAAAAAGCCGCTTATAAGGCTTCGGTAGACTGTGCCGTTCGGGCGCGTTAAGTCCGATCTCCGTCAGATGTGTCCCGCCGATCGGGTGCAGAGATTGCAGACAGGCCACGACTGCGGATCTTGTGATCGCAAGCACCGTGTGATACCGAATCTTTGCGATTATCGGCAGCTTGTAAGAGACACATTTTAATAAGGATGTGCGGAGAAAGAGATGTGTCTTTTTCGGACATAATATAGGTGGTACCGCGGATGGTAATGACCGTTCGCCCTATAATTTCGGGCGGGCGGTCTTTTTGTTTTCCGTCCTGTCCTTTTTACCCGTCGGCGCACACCGAGGTGCCTTCGGGCGGGCCTTTCTCATTAGACTTTCGAAAAGGGGAAACAATATGAGACAACTGATAATCAAAGAAGGATATTCTTCGGCACTCTCGCTCAGAGAAACACAAAGAGCAATAAAATTTGTTAAGGACTGCTTTCAGACCGAACTCAAAAACGCTCTCGGACTTGAGCGTATCTCCGCACCGCTTTTTGTCGAACAGGGCAGCGGCGTCAACGACGATCTTAACGGCGTCGAGCGCAAGGTCGAATTCGATATAAAAGAAAGCGGTCAAAACGCAGAGGTCGTGCAGTC
>CAUCSW010000067.1 GCA_958445555.1 uncultured Clostridia bacterium
AGCCGAATCTTATACCTTTATCCGTGGCGGTAAAGCCCGATCCGCTCTCGTTTACGGACGGCGGGAGAAGGGCGATACCGAGTCTTGCGCCCTCGGCGATATATTCATTTACCTTTGTTCCGCTGTCGAGCACGCTCGTGAGAAGTGCCGCGATGTATTCTTCGGGGTAATGTCTTTTCAGGTATGCGGTACGGTATGAGACGACCGAATACGCCGCCGCGTGGGATTTATTGAATGCATATGAGCTGAAGGCATACATCTCATCAAATATTTTTTCCGCTTTTTTCTCGGGTATTCCGTTTTTTATGCAGCCGACGCAGCCGTTCTCGCCGTCGTCACCGAAAATAAAGGCGTTTCTTTCGCGCGCCATAACATCGTGTTTTTTCTTTGACATGGCGCGCCGCACTATATCCGCCCTGCCGAGACTGTATCCCGCAAGCTTTCGGAATATGAGCATTACCTGCTCCTGATACACGATGCACCCATAGGTCTCCTTCAGTATCGGTTCAAGCTCGGGCACCTCATATTTTACGGCATTTTTGTGGTTGTGGTTATAAATGTACTTAGGGATCGAATCCATGGGACCCGGACGATAAAGCGACAGTATTGCTATCAGGTCCTCTATTCTTTCGGGATGAAATCGCTTAAGTACCGCTTTCATTCCCGCCGATTCGAACTGAAACACGCCTTCGGTAAAGCCCTCACCCATCATTTTCATGGTTGAGGGGTCGTTTTCGGGAATGTTCTCTATCGAAAAATCGGGCACCTGCTTTCGCACCGCCTTTTCCGTGTCTGCTATCACGGTGAGGTTTCGAAGGCCCAGGAAGTCCATTTTAAGCAGTCCCAGTTCATCGAGAGCGGTCATTGTATACTGTGTTACTACTGCTCCGTCATTTGAGGCGTGGGGCACATAATCGTTTACGGGTCGGTCGGATATCACGACACCTGCGGCGTGAGTGGAAGCATGGCGCGGCATACCCTCGACCTTTTTTGCGGTGTCGATGAGTTCCTTGACCTGCATACTCTCATCATATGCTTTTTTCAGGTCCTTTGACTCGGCAAGCGCCCTTTCGATTGTCATACCGACGGCACCGGGAATCGACTTTGCCACCCTGTCACACAAGGCATAGGGAAACGCAAGAGCCCTGCCGACATCGCGCACCGCGGCGCGCGCCGCCATGGTTCCGAATGTTACTATCTGCGCAACGCGGTCGGAGCCGTATTTTCGGATCACATAATCTATGACCTCCTGCCTGCGGATATAGCAGAAGTCGATATCAAAGTCGGGCATCGACACTCTTTCGGGATTCAGAAATCTTTCGAAGAGGAGGTTGAACCTTATCGGGTCGATGCCTGTTATTCCTATACAGTAAGCGGCGAGGCTGCCTGCTCCCGAGCCTCTGCCGGGGCCTACCGGTATTCCGACGCTTTTGGCATAATTAACGAAATCCTGAACTATGAGGTAGTAATCCACATACCCCATTTTGCCTATGACCGACAACTCGTATTCAAGTCTGTCGACGACTCGTTTTTCGGGCTTGTCCCCGTATTTTTCATACAGTCCGTCGAAGCACAGTTTTCTGAAGTACTCGCCGTGGTCTCTGTCCCCTATATCGTAAACTGGAAGCTTTATCTTTCCGAATTCAAAGGTCACATTGCACCGTTCTGCTATCTTTACCGTGTTTTCGACCGCCTCCTGCGGAAAAAGCGCAGCCATTTCGTCGGCGGTCTTAAGGTAAAACTCGTCCGTGGGGAATGCGAGCGGATTCTTCTCGGCGACGGTGGTGTTGGTCTGGATACATACGAGCACCTTTTGGATGCCCGCGTCCCGCTTTTCGATATAGTGGGCATCGTTTGTGCAGACAAGCGGTATGCCTGTCTGTCTCGATATCCTCTCAAGTCCCGCGTTCACCTTTTTCTGAGCGGGTATGCCGTGATCCTGCATTTCAAGGTAATAATTACCCTTGCCGAATATTTCCTCGGCTTCTGTCGCCGCAGCGAGTGCGGCATCGTATCTGTCTGCCGTCAGAAGGCGCGGCACCTCGCCGGCAAGGCAGGCTGAAAGTGCTATCAATCCGCCGCTGTATTTTCTCAAAAGCTCCTTATCCACCCTCGGCTTATTGTAAAAGCCCTCGGTAAATCCCAACGACACAAGCTTGATAAGGTTTTTGTAGCCTTCTTCGTTTTCGCAGAGCAGAATAAGGTGATAGTAGTCTCCCGAAGTATTTTTGGTTTTATCAAAGCGGGAACCCGGTGCAACATAGACCTCGCAGCCTATGATAGGCTTTATGCCCTTTTTGACCGCCGCCTTATAAAATTGGACCGCGCCGTACATAACGCCGTGGTCGGTTATTGCGAGTGCTTTTTGTCCCTTTTGAGCCGCTGCGTCGACAAGTTCGTCTATTCGGCAGGCTCCGTCAAGCAGACTGTATTCGGTGTGAACATGAAGATGCACGAAATCGGGCACGGTGCGATCCCCCCTTTTTTTGTTTTTTGCGGATGCGGACACGAGCTCGGCGACTGTCGGCTCAGATTCACCGAAGGCAGCGCCGCGCGCCCTCCGACAGGAGGGCGCAAAAACGGGCAGCATATGAAGCGAGAGAACAAAGCCGCGCCTAAAGAAGCAGGAGTTTTTTAGAAACGAAAGCACCTGCCGATGCCCGTTTACCACGCTTTCGGCGTGGGCGGCGCTGCCTTAATCGGTTTGCTTCATTATTGGGTTTGAATGTGCTTAATTATACTTAAACTAACGGGAATCTTTCCGCTTTCCTACTCTTGCGGCGCACGGTGCTGCTCTTTTTGCAGTTATTATTCATCAGCAGGTCTTATTCATCAGCGGGTCTTATTCATCAGCGGGTCTTATTCAGGTGCTATTATTTGTTAGTTTCCGATCTTTCGGTGTTTAATTCCTCGGCAAGCTGCACAAGCTTCGACAGTCTGTGATTGAGTCCCGAGCGGGTTATCGATTCACCCTCGCTCTCGTACATTGTCACAAGCTCCGAAAGTGAAGAATCCGGATTTTCCGAGCGCAGGCGGGCGGCATCACGCAGCTGGGTGGGCAATCCCGACAGGACGCCTGCATTGCGCAGTTTTTCGATTGCTCGACACTGCATAAGTGAAGCAGATGCGGTTTTTGCTATATTTGCCGCCTCGTAATTTGTTCTGCGGTTTTCGGTGTTCCTGATCTCTTTTACGACCTTAACACCCATAAGTTCGAGAGAATAATGCGGTGCGTCTATCGTGGTCAGAAAGTCTTCTATATCTTCACTGCGTTTGATATAAACTATTACCGAATTTTCCCTGGTTGACATATAAGGTGTCATGCCTTTTCGATAAAGTATACCGTAAAGGTCGACTGCAAGAGAGTTGCTCTTCACGACAAACTCAAGGCGGTATTGTTTTTCGGGGTCCGATATGGTACCGCAGGAGAGAAACACCCCGCGAAGAAAGGCGGACATACAACAACTCTTATTAAATTTATCGACATTTATGGTGTCGAGATCGCAGCCCATACCGTTGAAATATGTGATCATGACCTTGCGTCTTTCGGTCTTACCCGAAAGGTATGATTTGTATCTTTTTCTCTGTGCGCCCTGCTCGGCAACAACGACCCTGCAGCCGAAGAGTCGATTCATGAGCGACGCAAAGACTCGCGCCACATCGGGGTTTTCGGTGGTTACCGAAACATCGTCTTCATCAAAACTGCGGCTGAAGAGCAGCATTCCGTAGCCCTGTGCCATAGCGCAGCAATCTGAGCTTCTGCATTTACAGAGTTCACTTTTTATATCAGATGAGAACGACATGATTCGCTGCTGTCTCCTTTCACATACCCGTCGGAGTCTCCGCCGTCCCTTTTATCGATTCCGATATTGTTTCTTTTATCGGCTCTTTACAGGATCATCCCGTCACGGTGCCGATTTGTTTTTGAACCTGTCCTGATTCCTTTTTGTTCCTGTTTTGATTCTGTATCGATTCGAATCCATTTAAAATCCCGCACGGGTCTACTTGTGTCTTCTTCCTTCGAATCTGACTTCGGGTTCCAAAAGGTAACCGGTTTTTTCGAAGACCTCGTTTCTTACTATCGATATCAATTCAAGGATATCCTTACAGGTCGCGCCGCCGTCATTGACGATAAAGCCTGCGTGCTTTTCGCTGACCGACGCACCGCCGACTCTTTTTCCCTTGAGTCCGCACTTTTCAATCAGGGTACCCGCGTAGTTCCCCTCGGGGCGCTTGAATGTGCTTCCCGCGCTCCTTTTATCAAGAGGTTGTTTCGATATCCTTTTTGCGGTCACCTCGTCCATTTTTCGCCTTATCTCATCTTTATCGCCGTTTTTCAGTTCTACGGTCACCGACACAACGGTGCCGCCGTTTTTCTGAAAAGCGCTTGTTCTGTATCCAAGGTCGAGATCCTCGGCTTTTGCGGTCCTAACGGTAAGATCATCGTCGATATACCGTGCCGAGATCACGCAGTCCTTCATTTCTCCTCCGTAGGCACCGGCGTTCATAAACAGTGCGCCGCCCACGGTTCCCGGGATGCCGTAAGCAAATTCAAGCCCCGTCAAAGCGTTTGACTCGGCGGCAAGGCAGAGTGCCGAAAGCTTTGCTCCGCATAAAGCGGTAATGGTGCTGCCTTCGACAGAGATATCGGAAAGACCTGTTGTGCGGATGACGGCTCCCTCTATCCCGGCATCGGATACAAGCAGATTGGAGCCGTTGCCGACAACGAGCACAGGGACATCGAATTCCCGTGCCGCCTTCAGCACAGCGACGATCTCATCGGCGGTTTCGGGCATTACAAATACATCTGCGTTACCGCCCACGCCGAATGTCGTATGAAGTGACATGGGCTCATCGGTCTTATGACCCACGCCCGACTCGCTGAGTCTGTCGGTAAATCGTTTGAGATGCATATAACCCCTCCGTATATGATTTTCGGCGCTCCGAACCGCCGGCTTTCGGGCTTTAATGTTTTTTTGTTACGGCACTATTTGTTTTCGTACATTCTGAAGAGGAATGCCGCACCGATTATTCCGGCGTCATTGCCGAGAGTCGCAGCCTTTATTTCGGTTTGTGCCGGTGCGTTCTTTGAATATCTGAAGTGCTCGACATGACGGCGCCCGGGGGCAAGAAGAGTTTCTCCCTCTGTGGAGATGCCGC
>CAUCSW010000068.1 GCA_958445555.1 uncultured Clostridia bacterium
AAGAGCCTTTTTGAGCTGTTGCTCTCTGTCCTTTTCAAAAGACGCCAGCTCTACTTCGGCACCCGCCAGCTGCATATTACAGGGAATAATATCAACATTGCGAAAAGCGGTCTTTACGATGGCAGATGAAGCTCCTGCGCTTCCGCATAAAAGATCATACGAAGAATACGCGATCTCCCTTTTTGAGATGCCGTAGCCGCTTGTACTGTTGCCTTGCGGATCGGCGTCCACAAGCAAGACTTTTTTGCCCTTGATTCCGATTGCCGATGCAAGATTTACGGCAGTGGTCGTCTTACCGACACCGCCCTTCTGATTGACCACCGAAATGATTTTTCCCAAAAGATCCCCTCCCGAAGCAACAAAAACAAAGCAGGCACCGACCGAAAAAGACCGCAGCCGCAGTGTCTGCAGTCTGCATGACCGAGCGGATCCTCTGCCTGTAAATTTGTCAACCAATGGTATACTTTGTTATTTATTCATTCGAATTATTCTCGTTACTTACCATTATATCCTATTTTTTTATCGGTGTAAAGAGAAGTTTATCGGTAAAAACTTTTTCTTTTAATATCACTGCACAAACGAGGAAATCAGCGGACGGCTTGTAGATCGGCAGACAAAATGTTTCATGTGAAACAAGAAGCGCAAGCGAGCGGTCGGCGGCTCGCTTGCATTTTTCGCTGCGGTGCGGGAGGTGTCACCCGGACAGAGTAACCAAGGAGCATCGCGTCGATGGAAAAACCTTGATGATTATCAAGCCGAATGTTTCACATGAAACACACATTATTATGTGTGTATAATATTACACCCTCCGCCCGCGTACTATTGACTGACTTACGGATGACTAATCGGCCGTCTGCCGACGGCAATGCTATTTCATTTTAGGTCGTGCAACAAGAGAGGTCAAAAGCGCGAACACTATTGCCGCGGTTATTCCTCCCGCGGTGGCGGTGAGGCCGCCCGTAAGGATCCCCAGAGCACCGTGTTCGGATATTGCCTTAACGACTCCTTTGGACAGTGTGTAACCGAAGCCGGTAAGGGGAACGGTCGCACCCGCGCCCGCCCATTTAACAAGGGGTTCATACAAGCCTGCAGCCCCGAGGACAACTCCCGACACCACATAGGTGACGAGTATCCTTGCAGGTGTAAGCTTTGTAAGGTCGATAAAGAGCTGACCGATCACGCAGAGCGCGCCGCCCACGAGAAATGCCTTAAGGCAGGAAATAAAGAGTTCCGTAAAGATCACTCACTTTCTCTGTTTTTTATCTTTGTGCGGATAAACAGTTTTGTAAATTTCTTGAAATCAAAAGGAATGATGGGATAAAGATATCCTCTGCCGCCCAGAGTGCGGGTACCTAATAAGATCGCAAGCATTATTGCGGTGCCGATGACGAATCCCCAATATGAGAAGATCTGTACGAATATCAGCAGCATAAGCCGTGCGAATTTCATTGCATATCCCATTTCGTAGCTCGGCTGCGCATAGTTTGTAATTGAGACAAAGGCTCCGTACATTATCGTATCGGGGACAAACCATCCTGCCGCCACCGCAAATTCCGACAACAACAGACCTCCGATTATACCGAGCGAGCTTACCATCGAAGTCGGGGTGTTTATCGAAGCAAGCTTTAAGCCGTCGACGAGAAGCTCAAGTATGATGAACTGTTCGAGTAACGGCATCGTCGTACTTCCCTGTATATATAAAAAGTCCAGCCAATGGGGAAGATAGTCAATATGAAGATTATAAAAAAGAACGATAGGCGTAAGGTAGACGGTCAGCAATGAGACGATTATTCTTACGCAGCGCACGAAGCTGCCGGTGATGGGCGGGAAGTAATAGTCGTCCGCCTCTTTCCAGAAATCCGCAAAGGAAGTGGCAAAGAGCATGACCGAAGGTGAGTTGTCCATTATAAGCGCCACTCTGCCCTCAATGATACAGGCGCTGGCATAGTCGGGGCGCTCGGTAAATTTGATCTTCGGGAGCGGATTGAAGAACTTCGTCGGTACCAAAAGCTCTGCAAGGGCCTGCGATGTCAGGGCAACTCCTTCGACATTTATCTTTTGCAGGCGTTTTCTAAGCAGCTCCACCTGCTTTTTGGAAGCGGCGCCCTCAAGGTAACAGATCGCGACATCCGCTTTTGATACCTTGCCTATCTGCATATATTCCATTTTTAGCCGCGGATCGCGTATTCGCCGTCTTATCAGGGTGGAATTGCTGACAAGGGTTTCAACGAAGGAATCCCTTGAGCCTCTGAGCGAACGGTCTTTTTCGGGTTCGGTTATGCCTCTCATCGGATATGTCCGAAGGTCGATCTCAAGCGCATCGGAAAAGCCGTCTATTATAAGAACAGACTGTCCGCACAGGACCTTGTCCACTATCGAAGGATAGTCGCTTACGACTCCCGTTTCGGTATAGGAAACAAAACGGTCGGAAAAGTCCTGCATATTCCGAGCGGTGTCGATGTCGCTTTTTTTGAGCTTTAGGAGAGCATCGAGCAATCGCTGGGCGACGGCGTCCTTACAAAAACCGTCGACCGTAAACAATGCAGCCCGTTTTTCCCCGATAACAAGGGTCTTGTTTATCATATCGAAATTATCGTCGGTGTAAAGCTCTTTGCTTATGCGCTTTACATCCACTTCAAAAATGCCGGTCATATCCGACCTCCCGAATCACCGTGATGATTGTTTTGCTTGAGCAGACAGGCAGCATTGTTCAATTTTCGTTTTACCGATACCCGCAGCTTTATGAAAATATTCTGTCCCTAATTGCTTAAATTATCCGCGAAAGGCATATATATCTAAAAGGGTGATGATATTGAGGGGAATTGTATTTATAAAAAATACGGTCATTCTTACATTGACCTCGCTGATTTTACGCACGGTCGGGATGATATTCAAGGTCTGGGTAGCCGCGCAGGTCGGAGCGGAGGGAGTCGGACTTTATCAGCTCATAACTTCGGTTTACATATTTGCCGCAACATTTGCCTCTACCGGGATTTGCACGGGTGTTACAAAACTTATATCGGAGCAAAGCGGACTTACTGCCGCGGGGGCGTCGCAGATATTGAGAAAGTCTGCCGTTCTTACCGTCGCGGCATCGGCGATTATCGGGTCTGCGGTCTATTTTTCCGCCGATTTTATCGCTGCCCGATTGCTGATGGATATAAGAGCGTCCCTGTCTCTCAAAATACTCTGCTTTTCGCTCCCGTTCAAAGGAACGGCTGCCTGCATAAAGGGGTATTTTTATGCAAGGCGAAAAAGCGGGAGTCCCGCCGTATCTCAGTTGTTTGAGCAGGCGGTCAGGATAGGCGTGATAGTTTTCTTTGTGGGCAGCTTTGCGGGAATGGGACTGAATATGGCGGTCGCGGCTATTCTTATAGGTGATACGGTCTCGGAGGCAGCCTCGTTCATATACCTTTATATTGCCTTTTTAAGAGATAAAAAAACACTGCCCGCAAAAGGAGGGCTGCCGAAGGGAGTATACAGAGGACTGATAGGGGTTGCATTGCCGACGGCGGGCAGCAAATATGTCACATCCGGTCTTCATACCGCCGAGAGCCTTATAGTTCCGTCGCAGCTCACTCTTTTTACATTTTCGCGGAGCGAGAGCGTGGCGCAGTACGGAATGCTCAAAGGTATGGCGCTGCCGCTTTTGTTCTTTCCCGCGGCGTTTTTGGGGGCTGCATCCATAATGCTTATGCCCGAAGTGGCGGAAGCCGCGGCAAAAGGACAGGAGCGAAAGGTGAGGGAGACGGTGTCAAAATCGATCGGCACCACCCTTGTCATATCGATCTTCCTTGCCGCCGTGTTTTTCACGAATTCCGATCTGCTGGGGAGACTTTTCTTCGGGAGCGAAGAGGTGGGATGTATGATCCGCATCCTGGCGCCCATCGTTCCGTTTATGTATCTTGAAAGTGTTGCAGACGGAATGCTGAAAGGGCTCGGTCTTCAGAATTACTCCTTTATATATAATGTATCCGATTCGGTCATAAGGATAGCGCTCGTGATGATACTGGTCAGGCGATACGGCATGACGGGATTTCTCGGTGTAATGATCATAAGTAACTGCACCACCTCGACATTAAATGTAAGGAGACTCCTCAAATCGTCAAACACACCGCTTAATATCGGAAACGATATAATCAAACCTCTGGCAGCCGCGGCCGCGGGCAGCGTTGCCGCGTCATTCGCCGTCTCGGGCACGGGGATCGACGGCTGGTGGGGCCTTATTGCCGCGGTTATAATTCAGGGGGCGTCGTTTGCGGCGGTCTTGCTTGTGACGGGAAGAATTAACGGCGCAGCCGTCTTCAATGCCGCCTCTGAGGCGGTGCGCCTTGCAAAGAAAAAGTATTCCCGTTCCCGTCCCGACAGGAGAGGCTGCGCGGAAGCGGAGAAAAGCAGAGCGGGTACAGAGAAAAACAGGGTGGATGCAGACAGGCAAAAAAGAGCGGGATGAGAGAGATTTCCGACACCGAAAAGAACTTGAGCGCCGAGAGTCGGTCGGTCTTGTTGCGGCGGGATCGGAATCAAGGGGGAACGGCGTCGCCGGCAGCGGGTGACCGATGCCGGCGGCGAACGGGGGGCACGGGGCAGCGCCGCGCCGCGCGCGAAGCGCGCGGCAAACGGGAAGGGACAGGACCAAGCGTCGGTTTCAAAAGAGGGAGACGAAGGAGGGGAGGCCGAGCGCAGGTCGCTTTGGTCGCCTGCCGCCCCTTTCCGTTCAGGCGACCCGTAAACGGGTCGCCGCGGCGCTGCCCCCCGAAAGCCGCATGAAAGTCTTAGTGCGTCGCAAGCCATGCCCGCCGTCGCCGCCGTCCACCGTCACGGTCACTGCTGTTACCGCCTTCGTCTCAGCCTGCCGTTGCTTGCCGTTTCTTGCCCTCTGCGGCGGTCTCTGCCGTCACAGTTGCCGCCGCCTGCCCGCCGCCGCCGAGACAGAAAAAATCGAGAAAAAGAGAGAATGAAAAATCGAAAATAAAAAAGTATTGACAAATCATTATAAATGAATTATACTATTATCAGTAAAGATTACTGATAAGGAGCTGCAAATGAAACGCTTTTCCCCGCAAAGGCAGGCAGTGTATGATGCCGTTGC
>CAUCSW010000069.1 GCA_958445555.1 uncultured Clostridia bacterium
GGTCTTATATCCGAGATGATACGCGAGCGTGAAAAAAGACCGTTGTCGTCAATGTCGGCTTTCTGTGAAATAATGGCGGGACCTCAGTTTAACCGCAGGGCGCTCGAAAGCCTTATAAAAAGCGGAGCGCTTGACGGACTCGGCGCAAACCGCCGCCAAATGCTTCAGTCGGCAGACGCCGCAATGAAAAACGCCGATGCAAAGCGACAGAAAAACGAATCGGGTCAGCTTGACCTTTTCGGAAATACCGACGGCGGCACGACCGAGGAACTGCAGCTGCCCGACACACCCGAGCTTCCGCGCTGGGAGCTGCTGCGCTTTGAAAAGGAAACGACGGGTATATATATTTCGGGTCATCCGGTTCAGGAATATGAGAACTACGCAAGGTCGGTAAGGGCGGTAAAGACTGCGGAGATCTTCGCGGACGAAAACGGCTCCTCACTTGACGGTAAGGCAGTGACGGTGGTCGGAATAGTGACCTCATTCCGCAAAAAAGCGACAAAAAGCGGATCTACAATAGGACTGGCAACGCTTGAAGACCGATACGGAGATGTCAACCTCATACTCTTTTCCAAAGCCGTGGAGGCTTTTTCGGACGCTGCCGAGTCGGGCAAGATCATAAGAGCGGACGGCAAGGTCAGCGTGAGAGAACAGGGCGATGCAAGAGTGGCAGAGATCATAGCGGATCGCATCACCGAGCTTGGAGAAAAGGAAAAGAATATGACCGAGCGCGAGGCGGAAGAGGCAAGGGAAGCCGCCTTCAGGCATTCGGTCGGCAGGGATGTAGGAAACGGCAGCCCCTCAGCCCGAGCCGGTTCCGAAAGATCGGGCAAGCCCGCCGCTCCTGCTGCGAAAGATCAAAAAAACGCAGGCAAAAAGCGCTTTGAGGCGGGGCTTTATGTGCGTGTGGATTCGGAAAGCAGTCCCGAATGCGAAGACGCTCTTGAAATTATGTCGCACTATCCGGGTGATTTTCCGGTCAGAGGAACATTCAACTGCCCTAACGGTCTTAAGGTCAAACCCTCGCCCGAGCTTATCGACAGATTGACGATTCTGCTCGGCGAAAAAAATGTTAAATTAGTAACGAACAACTATTGACATACTGATAAAAAGAATATATATTTATTAGTAACTGCGATTTTTATTGCGATTCGACCGTGTGGGGCGCGCTTTACCCCGATTTTTATCGAAAATGTCCGAAAATTCGCCCTGAAACTTCGGCAAACCGTCCGAAAAGGCGGCAGTTTGTCTGCATTCTAAACAGGCGGACGAATCACACAAAAGCTTGTAAAACGATATTGCAAAATGTCGGAAACGGTAATTATTTATCACAAAGTGGTGTTGTATATGGAAAACAAGGTAAAATCAATAGGAATTCTCACAAGCGGAGGAGACGCTCCCGGAATGAATGCCGCTATCCGTGCGGTCGTGAGAACGGCAATTTCGCGCGGCGTAAAGGTATACGGAGTTATGCGCGGATACAACGGTCTTATTGACGGTGATGTCGTTGAAATGAGTTTAAGAAGCGTTTCGGATATAATTCACAGAGGCGGAACTATCCTTTATACCGCAAGAAGTCCGTTATTCAAAACCGAAGAGGGACAGAAACTTGCGGTTGAGAACTGCCGTAAATTCGGAATAGAAGGCATTGCGGTCATAGGCGGAGACGGTTCTTTCCGCGGCGCTGCGGATCTGACTTCGCGCGGAATAAACTGCGTCGGTCTGCCCGGAACGATCGACAATGATATCTCCGCGACCGAGTACACGATCGGCTTTGATACCGCAATGAATACCGCGACCGAAATGGTCGATAAACTGCGCGACACCACCCAGTCACATGACCGTTGCTCGGTAGTCGAGGTGATGGGAAGAAAGGCGGGATATCTCGCTCTGCAGACCGGTATTGCGGTCGGTGCCACCTCAATAATAGTGCCCGAGGTCCCGTATGATTTTGAAAAGGATATCATATCCAAGATCAGGGATACCCAGGCGGCCGGAAAGAAGCACTTCATTATCGTTGTCGCCGAGGGTGTCGGTCATGTAAACGAGCTTGCCGAAAGAATAGAAGAGGCAACGGGAATCGAATCGAGAGCGACTGTCCTCGGTCATGTCCAGAGAGGCGGAAGTCCTACGGTTCGTGACCGAGAGATCGCGAGCCGTATGGGATATCATGCAGCAAATCTCCTTTGCGACGGAATCGGTAACAGGATCGTTTCGATGCGCGGCGGCAAGATCGTGGACGACGATATCTACGAGGCGCTTGCGATGAAAAAAGAGTTTGACTATGAAGGGTACAAGATAGCAAACACAATATCTATCTGACGCAACAAGTGCAGAAAAAAATGGGGCTGCCCGTCACCGCGCGTAAAGTGCGGCGGTGGGCAGCCCGTTTGCTTTTCGCGATTGCTTTGCGCCCCCGAAGGTCCGTTTGTGTTTTTTATATACACACCCGTCGGAAAAAATTAAGTAATTTCGGCAGGGACATACACCCGATTGACATCGCCGCCGTAAAATGATGTTGAGAAAGGCGGTGCGGTATGTACAGAGGAAGGTCACCCAGAGGCGCATTTGCAGTTGCATTCGGCTTCGGCCTTATCGTGGCGTCCTGTTGTTCAAGCAGTGCCGTCATATTCATTCTTGCCCTGATGGTGATAATTTTGGGGCTGACCTGTGCCAGACACAGTTAGGGGGATAATGTATGAAGGTAGTTGTCGTAAAAGAACCTAAGGTGGTCAGCGGCATTTTGCGGCTGCTGTTCGGCATAAAAAAAGAAAACCGAACTCAATGAGATTCGGTCCGCGGGTTCCCCAAAAAAAAATCAAGCGGGGAGAAAAGGTAAGCGCCGTGGTGCTTTGCACCACGGCGCGCTTATTTCATCGAACGATTAAACGGCGCGGGTTACCTTTCCCGAACGCAGACAACGCGTACACACGTTGAGGCGAACCGGAGTGCCGTTGACGATAGCTTTTACCTTCTTCACATTCGGCTTCCAGGTTCTGTTTGATCTTCTGTGAGAGTGAGAGACCTTGATGCCGAAAGCAATCTCCTTGCTGCATATATCGCATTTTGCCATGACAAGCACCTCCTTTGACAATCTACATAGCACAAATTATATTAACAGATTTTCTGACGAAATGCAAGAGAATTTTAAACTTTTTTTACGAGTATCGGTCAGGCGGTTGCCGAGTGTCGTCAAGACGGGGTTTTCCCGATAAATAACAACCTTTTTTGCGGCTCCTTTTGGGTACTGCCGACGGCAAATTGTCTGCATTGCAACATCATTTCTCCCGCCGGCGAAAATTTGTTGAAAACGGGAGCCGATAATGGTATAATTCAATTGTGTTATTGTGCATCGGTGCGCTGCGGGCGACACGGTCTATCGGGGCGCTTGTGCCTGTCTGCCTGAGCGTTTCATGTCCTGCGCCGCACCACTCAGATGCTCTATCGGTATTTTTTACTTTTCGGAGGCGTGTTCATTGAATATAACGGCGGTATTGTTTGCTCTTGACGGTACTCTTGTGAATACACTTGAGGCTCTTGCTTTCGGTGTGAATCTCGTTCTTGCCGGTCACGGATTTCCTACTCATCCCACGGATGCGTTTAAGTTCTTTGCGGGAAACGGCATTCCCGTTATGGTGAGGCGCGCTTTGCCTGAGGGAACCGACGATGAGACCGGAAAGCTTATCACAGATGAGTTTCTCGCCTATTATTCGAAGCATTATGCCGATCGCTCATATGCCTATGACGGCATTGTCGAGCTTGTCGGGGAGCTCAAAAGAAGAGGCATGCTCACGGCGGTGATCACAAACAAGGCCGATGAGGTCGCACAAGTTGTTATAGAAAAGTGTTGTCCCGCCGATTTTGATATGGTATTGGGGAAAAGGGAGGGAATCCCTTCAAAGCCCGACCCGACGTCGGCTCGTCTGGTTATGGAAACACTCGGGGTATCACCCGAGGAATGCATATTTGTAGGGGACACCGGGACAGATGTTTCTACGGGAGTTAATTGCGGTGCATATCCGGTGGGAGTTCTTTGGGGCTTCAGGGATGAATCCGAGCTTATAAAAAACGGTGCAGAAGAGATCATCGGGAAGCCGGTCGAGCTTCTCGGCGTGATCGACAGACTGAACGGAGATGAGAAAAATGAAGCGTGAAGATTACCTCAGCTGGGAAGAGTATTTTATGGGGGTCGCGATCCTTTCCGCAAGACGCAGTAAGGATCCGGGCACTCAGGTAGGAGCTTGCATAGTCAACTCTGAAAATCGTATCGTATCGGTCGGATATAACGGTATGCCGCACGGATGCAATGACGATGTTTATCCGTGGGACAGGGAAGGTGATATGCTTGACACAAAGTACGCTTTCGTGTGCCATGCAGAACTTAATGCCATACTTAACAGTGCTGTCGGCGACCTGCGCGGCTGCAGGGTGTATACGACGCTGTTCCCCTGCAATGAATGCACAAAAGCCATAATTCAGAAAGGCATTTCGGAGGTAATCTATCTTTGCGACAAGTATTCCGATACAGACAGTGTCAGGGCTTCCAAGAAGATGCTTGAATCCGCCGGCGTGAAATACACGCAGTATGCCGCATCCGGCAAGACCGAAGAACTGAACCTGTAATTTCCGCCGTTACGCTTGTTATACGCGGCAGGAATACCGCGCTGTACACAGATTACAGAATAATTATTGCAGACCTTTGCCGCCCACCGACGCACTTAACGCGCGCCGACGGGCGGCTTCTCAGTTTTCTGCGGAAAGAAGGTGTCCATAAAAATGCCATCTGTGACAAAAGCATTCTCTTACCCGCGCGAATACTCGGTAGGAGTCTTTCCCGTTGCCGCCTTAAAAGATTTGCAAAAGTGGAAAACGCTTGTGTATCCCGATGACAAGGCGACATCCTCAACCGTGGTATAGTCACCTTTAAGCAGCTCCTTTGCATATTTGATCCTCTGATCCGTAATATGCTTTTGCGGGGATACCCCGTAAACGGCTGTGAATAT
>CAUCSW010000070.1 GCA_958445555.1 uncultured Clostridia bacterium
CGGCTATTTTCCCGTTATGATAAAGGGTTCCGTCAATATCCGAGAGCAAAAGACACCCGTCAAAAACCATAGTACCTCCATCCGTAAATGTGCGAGATCCGTTTTGTTCCGCTTGGGAGCTTTCTTGTCTCGCTTGGTGGCTTTTTTCGTTCAGCCCGACAGTTTTTTTCACTCCGCTTAGCCGCTTTTTGGGGACGGCGTAGGAATCATTTAAGCCCTACCGAATCCATAAAGCTCCTGAAAACCTCAGGAAGCTCGGAATCAAATTCCATATATTCTCCTGTGGAGGGGTGTATAAACCCGAGCTTTTTTGCGTGCAGACACTGCCCGTGAAGCGAGGTTATTACCTTTTTGGGTCCGTAAACATCATCGCCCGCCAGAGGGTGACCTATGTACGCCATATGGACCCTTATCTGATGGGTCCTGCCCGTATATAATCTCAGCCGCAGATGAGTAAAACCGCCGGCGCGGTCGATCACCTCATAATGGGTGCGCGCGGGTTTGGAATTAAGGGGGGTCACCGCCATTTGTTTACGCTTTACGGGATGCCTTCCTATCGGAGCATCAACATCGCCCGAATCGGTCTTCATCTCACCATAGACCACCGCTTCGTATTCCCTTACAAAAGAATGTTCCTTTATCTGCTCCGCAAGACTTGAGTGAGCTTTGTCGTTTTTCGCCACCATTAAAAGTCCGCTCGTGTTTTTGTCTATTCGGTGAAGTATGCCCGGGCGGGCCACACCGTTTATGCCCGAAAGTGAATCCCCGCAATGGGCGAGTAGGGCATTGACAAGCGTCCCGTCCGGATTTCCCGGTGCGGGATGAACGACCATACCCTTCGGCTTATCTACGACCAGAAGGTCATCATCCTCATACACAATCTTGAGCGGTATGCTCTGTGCTTTGACTTCAAGCGGTCTGACATCGGGGACCGTGACCGTGACCTCGGCACCCGGTTCGATCAGGGTGTTTTTCTTAAGTATCTTGTTGCGGCACTCGGCGTTTCCCGCTTCGATAAGTTTTGCCGCCGCGGTGCGCGTGACCGACAATGCCTCCGAAACGGCAACATCCGCCCTGACGGGCGCATCCCCTGCCGCAACAAAGCGTTTTATTTCCATTATTTCGCGGGCCCGTCGTCATCATCGGATGCTTTGTCGCTGTTTTGTTCCGCAGCTTGTACCGATGATTGTCCCGCAGTTTGGGCTGCCGATTGTCCGGCTGCCTGTGCCGCAGCAGCGTCGGCGGACGGATCTTCCGTCTTTGATTTACCGTTTTTCGCAGCTTTTGACTCCTTCACGGTGTCGATTATAAAATAAAGTATCACCATCGCGGCACCGCAGCAGACTGCGATATCGGCGATGTTGAATATGGGAAATTCAAAGAAGCCGAATTCTATAAAATCTATTACCCTGCCGCCGCGGAAGATCCTGTCTATCAGGTTTCCCAAACCTCCGGCAAGGATTATGCTTATCGCCCAAAACATAAGCTTACTGCCGTATGTCTTTTTTATGAGCATATATATGCAAACTATAATGACCGTAATGCTTATTGCCACAAGCAGCCATGTTTTTCCCTCAAGTATGCTCCACGCGGCCCCGCCGTTGGTGGTATAGTGAAGGTTGAACAGACCTCCGAGAAGCGGCACGGGTGCCATATCAGTTGTAAAATTTACAGATACCAGATATTTTGATACCTGATCGGCAGCTATGATAAGTGCCGCGGCTATCAATGCCAAAATGCCCGACATAACAGTCTCCTTTCAGAGCTTTGCGGCGAAGCATAAGTCTCCGCCGCTTGAATATTTTCGGTATTATTCTCCGAGTATTTCGGCACACCTGGCGCAAAGCGTGGGATGCGCCCCGTTTTTACCCACGGTATCCGAATACGACCAGCAGCGCTCACACTTGTTGCCCGCTGCATGTCTGACCTCTACTCCTATTCCGGTCTCGCCTGTTTTCTCGCCGCCCTCGCCATCTTTGATATGAACGGCGGACACGATAAGTGAATCCTTAAGAAGCGGCTTTACGGAATGAAGGAACTGAGCGGTCTCACCCGTGGCATAAAGCGTGACATCGGCTTCAAGGGACGCGCCGATCACCTTCGCGGCGCGGGCGTTTTCAAGGGCCTTTTTCACATCGTCCTTTATCTCGTGGATCCGATTCCATTTTTTCATAAATTCAGGCTCTCTTAAGTCCTTCGATTCCGGCATGGGATTAAATACCACATTACGCCTGTCATCGTTTGCCGAGTGAGGCATGAACTGCCAGATCTCATCAGCCGTAAAGGCAAGGATCGGAGCTATCAGCCTTGTCAGTGTATCAAGGATCCTGTACATCGCCGTTTGTGCGGCGCGGCGTGTATGACTGTCTGCCTTTTCAACATACAACCTGTCCTTAATAACATCAAGGTAGAAGTTAGACA
Source organism: uncultured Clostridia bacterium (assembly GCA_958445555.1). Taxonomy (GTDB): domain Bacteria; phylum Bacillota; class Clostridia; order Oscillospirales; family Acutalibacteraceae; genus RGIG7384. Next base: position 2,422 of record CAUCSW010000070.1, read on the forward strand.
TATCAAGCACGCAGAAGTTGTGCACCGCATGGAAAATGAGATGATACTCAAAGGCATCGTAAGCCTTACGGCATTCGCCGACGACCTCATCCATACGCATAAGTGCATACCTGTCGATATCCTCAAGCTCTCCGTCGGGGACCTGATCCCTGTCGGGGTCAAAATCGTTCAGGTTTCCGAGAATGAATCTTGCGGTATTGCGTATCTTTCTATAGACCTCGCTGAGCTGCTTAAGGATCTCTTTTGACACCCTTATATCCGCATGGTAATCCGATGAGGCGACCCACAGTCTCAGTATGTCGGCGCCGTATTCGTTAACTATATCATCGGGATTTATGGTATTTCCGAGCGACTTTGACATCTTTTTGCCCTCGCCGTCCACGACCCAGCCATGGGTCACAACGGTCTTGTACGGGGCGTCGGTCGCAACGCTTGTAAGCAGAGAGGACTGGAACCATCCTCTGTACTGATCTGCGCCCTCAAGATAGAGATCCGCGGGCTCACGAAGATACGGACGCGTGCCGCAGACCGCAGCATGAGAAACGCCCGAATCGAACCAGACATCCATAATGTCGGTCTCTTTTTTGAATTCGGTGCATCCGCAGGAACACTTTACGCCCTCAGGCAGAAGCTCCTTTTCATCGAGCTCATACCAAGCGTCGGCGCCCTTTTCCTTAAAGATCTCCGAAATACGGGCGATTGTCTCGGAAGTGATCAGCTCCTTGCCGCAATCCTTACAATAGAATATCGGTATCGGAACACCCCATGTACGCTGACGGGATATACACCAGTCACTTCTGTCGCGGACCATGTTCTTGATGCGGTCTTCGCCCCATCCCGGGATCCAGTTAACGCTTTCTATCGCCTTTATTGCGGTATCTGCAAAGTCCTTTATTGAGCAGAACCACTGTTCCGTCGCGCGGAAGAGTATCGGGGACTTGCATCTCCAGCAGTGCGGATACTGGTGGATGATCTTTTCGGTTGCAAGAAGCGTACCGTCTTCACTCATTCTCTTCGCGATCGCCTTGTTTGCTTCATCGGTCGTAAGACCTTCGAACTCACCCGCATCAGCGGTAAGAACGCCTTTGGAATCGACCGGGACGACGATTCCTACGCCCTCATACCTGCGGCAGACTTCAAAGTCGTCAACACCGAATCCGGGCGCGGTATGAACGCAGCCGGTACCGCTTTCAAGGGTCACATGGTCGCCGACTATAACAAGCGAATCCCTGTCCATAAACGGATGGCGGGCAACGGTATATTCAAGCTCGGAGCCCTTGAGGGTCCCGAGAAGCTTTGTCTCTTCTATTCCTGCTTTTCTGAACACTCCGTCCGCAAGCTCGGTCGCCATGATGTAGTATTCTCCGTTTGCCTCATAGACGCCGTAGTCATACTCGGGTCCGAGACAGATCGCAAGGTTTCCGGGAAGTGTCCATGTGGTGGTCGTCCATATTACATAGTATGTTTTGCCGAGATCGACACCGAGACCCGAGAGCTTGCCTTTGTCATCCTTTACCGGGAATTTGACATAGACCGAGTAACAGGGATCATTGGCATATTCGACCTCCGCCTCGGCGAGCGCCGTGCGGCATTCGGGGCACCAATAAACAGGCTTGAGTCCCTTGTAGATATAGCCCTTTTCCGCCATTTTTCCGAATATCTCTACCTGCTTGGCGACATACTCGTTTTTGAGCGTCATATAAGGATCGTCCCACTCGCCGAGCACGCCGAGACGCTCAAACTGCCTTCTCTGACTGTCGGCAAATCCGATCGCAAACTCACGGCATATCTTGCGGAGCTCAAGCGGAGATATCTGTTCGCTCGACTTCATACCCGCTGCCTTTCGCGCCTTGAGCTCGGTAGGCAGACCGTGAGTGTCGTAACCGGGCACATAAGGTGCCTTGAATCCTGTCATATTTTTATATCTGACGACAAAATCCTTGAGAGACTTATTGAGTGCGGTTCCCATGTGAATTATGCCGTTTGCATAAGGGGGGCCGTCATGAAGGACATAAAGCGGCTTTCCCTCGTTCAGTCTCATAAGTTCATCGTAAACATTGTTTTCCTGCCAGGCTTTCAATGCTTCGGGTTCCCTTGCGGGAAGTCCTGCCCGCATGGGAAAATCCGTAACCGGCAGATTGAGTGTTTTATTGTAATCCATTTTAAAACGGGACTCCTTGCTATTAATTATTGCTATACCTATACCTTCGATTGACAAGGGCAAACCGCACGCAATCAGGACTCCGACTTCATAACGGGCTCGTCATCTTCAAATGTATATGTTTTTACTTTTGCTTCCGATCCGGCATCCTTTGCCTGACCGTCGTGCGCAGACTCCTTATGTACCGGAGCTTCAACGGGGGTTCTTCTGAAATCGTATGCCGGTCTCCTGTCTCCGCGGTCAAATGAGGAGACGGAAGGGGCGTCGGGTATCTGCTTCAGCAGATCCGCCTGCTCGGACAAAAGGGAGGAAAG
>CAUCSW010000071.1 GCA_958445555.1 uncultured Clostridia bacterium
CGGAACGGCAGGAAACATAGCGGGGCTTACGATCAAGAAAATGAAAAGGGAATTCGGGTGCGATCCGAAAAACATTCTGTGCGGCATTGCTCCTTCGATATGCCAAGACTGCTTTGAGGTGGACTATCCGGTCGCAAAGGTGTTTCTTGAGCTCGGCGGGGTCACGGGTGTCGTAAGGGAAAGGGGCGACGGCAAGTATGATGTCGATCTGAGGGAAACAAATCGGCAGCTTATCATAAACGCGGGAGTGCCCGATGAAAACATTACCGTTGCCGATGTGTGCACAAAATGCAATCCCGATATTTTCCATTCCCACAGGGCAACGGGCGGAAAGCGCGGCGTTATAGGGGTGTTTCTCGGGCTGAAGCCGAACGCCAAAGCTTAATATAACCGATCTAAGACCGCAAAACAGACCCACCTTTGTATCACAAAGCCATTGACAGTTTGCTGACGGATCACTGAGGCGGCGCACTTTTGTGCGCCGCCTCACCTTTGTTCATCGAGAAATGGAGCGGGCGGGAGCAAAGCGGTACGGCGGGCAGCGCCGCCGCGCCCGCAGGGCGCGGCAAGCGGGGCACAGGGGGGTGATGCTGCTGCCTTAAAGCAGCAGCGGACCGACAAGTACATATTCAAGCTTTGGAGTATCCGTCGCCCCGCTCGCGGCGACCCCTTCGGGGTCGCGCGGCGCTGCCCGCCGTACCGCTTTATGACCGCCCTCCCGAACACTCCGACTCTTGTTGTTATTGAAAAATAAGCGGAATTACGCTACAATGACCTTACCGACGGGTCTGCATTGTTAACCGTCGGCAGATTATAGTACTTATCGACAAGATCAAATCATAAACGGGGGATTCCGTAATGAAGATAGGGCTTTTTAATGATTCCTTTCCGCCTACGATAGACGGCGTGGCAAACACGGTCAAGAATTATGCGGATATTCTGTCCGCACGCGGTGATACACCCGTGGTTGTCACTCCCAAGTATCCGAACATAACAGATTCGTATCCGTATGAGGTCTATAGGTATTCCTCACTCAAATTCAAGGGCAAAATGCCCTACCGCGTCGGTAATTGCTTTGAACCAAAGGCGATCTATGAGCTGCATTCCGAAAATTTTGACCTTATGCATGTTCACTGCCCGTTCGCTTCGGCACTGCTCGCAAAACAGATAAACATCAGAGCGGGTAAAAAAAGAATACCGACGGTTTTTACATACCATACGAAGTTTGATATAGAAATAAACAAGTATGTAAAGTTTGAGCAGTTTGAGAAAATATGTAATAAATTTATAATGAATAATATCAAGATCGCCGACGAGGTGTGGGCGGTCACCGACGGCGCGGGTAAATGGCTGCAAAAGGCGGGATATAAGGGCGATTATGTTGTTATGCCCAACGGAACCGATTTCCGCAAGGGAGTTGCCGAAGCGTCTGAGGTAAAAAGGATAAAAGACTTTTGGAAGATCAGCGACGAAAAGGTAATGTTGTTTGTCGGCAGAATGATGTGGCATAAAAACGCCAAATTGATCATCGACACGGTGAAAAAGCTTTCCGTTACCGACCTTAAGTTCAAAATGGTCTTTGTCGGGGACGGCGTCGACAGGGTGGCAATAGAGGAATACGCGAGGCAGACGGGAGTTTCCGATTGCTGCGTGTTTACCGGTGCGGTTTATGACCGCGAAGCTTTAAGGACATATTACAGTATGGCCGATATATTCTTCTTCCCCTCCACCTTTGACACATCGGGACTTGTGGTCAAAGAGGCTGCTGCGTGTAAATGTCCCTCTCTGCTGATAAAGGATAGCTGCGCCGCAGAGGGTAATCGTGACGGCTTCTCCTGTGTGATCTCCGAGGAAAACGCGGATGACTGTGCCGAAAAACTGTATAAGGTTTTGAAAGATGATGACCTTCTTGAAGTGCTCGGGGAGAACGCTTACGAGCATGTATACCTGTCGTGGGAGGATGCCGTTTCTTTCGCGCGGAGAAGATACGAAAAGGTCATTGAAGAATTCAACTCGGCGCACCCGATCCGCCGCTGATATCTGCGGGGCTTCCGTGAATTACCGTAAAGCGGAAAACGGAGGCTGCGGCAAGCCGCGCGCGACCCCGAAGGGGTCGCTCAAAAAAACGGGCGGCTCGTTTTTCCTGTCGCCGAGCGCTTTTGCTGCGGCAATGCTTTTCGCCGCACCCGCATTGCTTTCAGCCCGTTTTTTTTGCGCGCCTGCGGCGCGCCGCGGCTTGCCGCAGCCTCCGTTGCCGCTTTTTTAGCTTGCTTTTGAAGAATAAAATATGTTGCACGCCGCCCTTAAAAGAAGGGCGGCGCTTTTCTTGCTACTCTGCTGTTTTGTCACTCTATTATATTGTTGAAGCATGCGCGGAACGGCTTGTCGGGCGTAGGCCTTAAAAGCGTGCAGGCGCGCACAATGCTGCCTTTTCCGTATTTTCCCCTTATGTCGTCCATGCTTTTTTCGATCGCTTCGCTTTTTAATTCCCTTTCGTTGTCGTCAAAAAGACTCAACTGACAGCGGCATTTTTCGTCCTTCAGATTTATGGCTCTTATGCCGACCGAGCGGAGCGGCTTGCTGAAACGGTAAGAACTTTTGAAAAGCCGGATCCCCTTGTCGGCAAGCACCGAGGCAAGCTGGGTGGGAGGGGAGAGAGTCGCCTGAAGCTCCTGTACCTCAAGGTCGGCGGTGCGCATGTGTATGGAAATACCGCCCGCCGAGAGCTTTTCGGCACGGAGAAGAGTCGCCACATCTTCGCTGAGCCCGCGCATAACATTAAATACATCATCGACATTGTGAAGATCTCTTGTGCAGGTGATCGATCTGCCTATGCTTTTGGGTGCAGACTTCTGATTTTCAAAGGCGACTGCGGACGGATCGTCCCCGTTGGCGTAACGCCATAATTGCTCGCCCGATTTACCGAGCCGCATTTTTAATATGTCGGGCGATGCCGAAGCAAGATCACCGAGAGTGTAAATGCCGAGATCCGAAAGACGCTTTTCGGTTGCGGGTCCGACCCCTATTATTGTGTTGACAGGCATCGGCCACAGTATGCTCCTGAAATGGTCGCGGTCTATTACGGTCACTGCGTCCGGCTTTTTCATATCGGAACCTATCTTTGCAAACACCTTGCAGAAGCTGACGCCTACCGAGATCGTCAGCCCCGTTTCGGTGCGGACGCGGTTTCTTATATCATCGGCAATGCTTACATCTTTCCCGAAGAGCGAACGGCTCCCGCTTACATCTATCCAACATTCGTCCATGCCGAAGGGCTCTATCATATCGGTGTAATCGGAATATATGTGCCGCACCGCACCCGAGAAATACATATACCTTTCAAAATCGGGAGGAACTACCGTAAGTGAGGGACACTTCTGCTTTGCCTGCCAGATCGTGTCGCCCGTGCTCACTTTGTACTTTTTTGCAAGCTCGTTTTTTGCGAGAATGATTCCGTGACGGTCGGCTTCGCTCCCGCCTACGGCGACCGGCTTGCCGCGCAGTGACGGATCGTCGCGGCAGGCAACCGATGCGAAAAAGTTATTAAGGTCACAGTGTAAAATGGAACGGTCCGTTTATCTCACCTGCCGAATAGTGGTTTGAAAACTGCTTTTGAATATCGAACATCTGTTCTTTTATAAACAGTATACAACCTTTCACTTGAAAAGTAAAGAACAAATGTTTGTAATTTTAACCCCCGTGTAAAAGAATAAGTATTCCGCTTGACAAATCCTTACTCTGTGGTATTATATATACTGCAAAGAGAACTGTACCTAATATATACTGCAGAGAGGACCGTACCTCAAAAGAGAAAAAGGGAGTCGCTCTTTGTGAAGGCTACCGAAAATTTAATATGTCCTTATCAAGAGCGGCGGAGGGAACGGCCCTGTGATGCTCGGCAACCTGTTTTTACAAGGTGCTAAATCCGACGGTGATATCCGAAAGATGAGGTGAGATATAACTCGTCTTGCTTTGAAGGACGGGTTATTTTTTCGCAGAAAAAACGGAGGAAAGCAAATGTCAAAATATCTTTTTACATCGGAATCGGTAACTGAAGGTCATCCCGATAAGGTGTGCGACCGCATTTCGGATTCGGTGCTTGACGCAATACTGGAGAAGGATCCGGGTGCCCGCGTGGCGTGCGAGACCTTTTGCACGACCGGAGTGGTGACCGTGATGGGCGAAATATCAACGAATTGCTATGTTGATATCCCTAAGATCGTGCGGCGCGCCGTCTGTGATATCGGATATGACGATCCCAAGGCGGGCTTTAACGGAAATACATGCGCAGTGCTTACCGCAATAGATGAACAGTCGCCCGATATAGCCCTCGGTGTTGATAAGTCACTTGAACTTAAAGAGGGAGAGGACGACGCCTATAACCTTAACGGTGCGGGAGATCAGGGAATGATGTTCGGCTACGCCTGCAACGAGACCCCCGAACTTATGCCGATGCCGATATCCCTTGCGCATAAACTTTCAAAGCGCCTTACCGAGGTCAGAAAAAACGGCACACTGCCGTTTTTAAAGCCGGACGGCAAATCCCAGGTCACCGTTGAATACGACGACGGCAAACCGGTCAGGGTGGACGCGGTCGTAGTGTCGAGTCAGCATGATGCCGAAGCGCCGCTTGATAAACTTCGCGAAGGTATACTTGAACATGTGATCAAGGCAGTTATACCCGAAAAAATGCTGGATGAGAATACAAAGGTGTATATAAATCCCACAGGCCGCTTTGTGGTCGGCGGACCTCAGGGCGATACGGGTCTGACCGGAAGAAAGATCATTGTCGATACTTACG
>CAUCSW010000072.1 GCA_958445555.1 uncultured Clostridia bacterium
GTCCAAAACGATGACGCACCGGGGCTGCAGCTTTTCCGCTACAGCGGCGATAAGTTCGGTTTTATTCATTGTTACATCCTCCAGAAATATTATTTGTCTTGCAGTAACACTTTCTGCAACTACAAACCTATTTTAACCTATTGCGCCGATTTTTTCAAGTACTTTTACTATTTTTTCACCCTTTGGGAGCGAAATAATATCACTTTTTTTGATTATTTTGAACAAAATAACGCAAATAAGGTATACTGCAACGGCAATTATGATAGATAATACGGTCACTATAAAGTTGGAAGAGGTCAGCTTGGAAATCAGCGCCGACGCCGCATATGCGGACAAGCCGCACGCTCCCGCCGCAACAAACGGTTTGATTATACAACCGAACAGAGAGGGTCTGACCTTTGAGTGCTTAAACAGCATCATTATGTTCATTATGCAGATATAAGCGTAACAAACGGTCGTTCCTATCGGTACTCCCATAATATTGATCGACGGTGTTCCTACCAAAACAAAGTTGACGATTATTTTAAGTACCGCTCCGACCGCTATATTTATGAGAGGGATCTTTTGTTTTCCGATCGCCTGAAGCATACTCGTTGTTGGGGCGGTAAGGCCAGAGAAGAGTGCGCAGATACCGAGAATGGCAAGGTTTACGCCCGCGATCCCCGACGAGAGGGGTTTTCCGGGGTAAAGCAGCGGGACTATGCGTGCCCCGAGCGCGATAAGTCCGAATGCCGCAGGGAAGCTGACGAGTGCGGTGGTCCTGAAGACCGTTTCCATACTTGCCTTAGTTTCCTTTTTGTCCTTCTTCGCCCAGGCGGACGCGAGTATCGGGATAGCGCTGACCCCGAGCACCGATGTCAGGACCGGGACGAGATTGTAGACCGAGAATGCAAGTCCCCTGTGAGAGCCGTAAAGTATAATCGGAAGATCCTTTGCGACATTGAATACTTTTCCCTCTTTGAGGTATATTTCGGTCTCGGAGGCGATTATTTCCCGATACTTTTCCGCTATGTAGGCATAGTCGTTACCTATTGCGGCCTCAAGTCTTGCGGTTATCATAAGATTATCTATCAGTGTGGTCACCTGTGTAACAAGTGAGCCGAGCACTATAGGCAGCGACATGGCTATTATTATTTTAAGGGTCATATCGCCGCTTCGGGGCTTCGGAGAAAGCCTCAGTTGTTCCGCAGTGATATCGGTGCTGCAGGTCTTTTTATACTTTCTTACGAGGTAGAATGCCGATGCAGCCGTGCCGAGGGTTATTCCTCCGAGGGCACCGCAGACGGCAAGTGTCATATTACCGCTCACCTTAAGAAGTACCAGAGCCAGCACAAGTCCGAATGCAAGTTTTCCCGCAGCCTCGATAACTTCGCTTACCGCGGTAGGGGTCATATTGCGCAGACCCTCATAGTATCCGCGGTATGACGACATCACGCAGCAGAACAGCAGGCAGGGTGCTATTGCAAGAACGCAGGGTATCAGTTCGGTCGTGTTTTTGAAAAGTGCGTAAGGCACCGACAGAATACACATCAAAACAAATCCGATCGTTCCCGTTACCCACATAAGGCGCTTTGCGATCTTGAATGTTCTTTTTGCGTCGCGATACCTTTCAAGCGAGACGCACTCCGCAACGATTTTTGAAATGGCTATGGGTAGTCCCGCCATTGCAATGGTATACATAGGCGTATAGAGATCGTACACGGTCGTGTAGTATCCGACGCCCGTATTGTCAAGTATGTTATAAAGCGGGATCTTATATATCGCGCCTATTATCTTCACTAAGGCGGTCGCTATCATCAGGATGATCGAGCCGTGAAGAAATGACTGCGTTTTTCTTGATGAGTTACTCATTTATCGCTCCATATTTCATCATATTCTCCGAGGGATACCGCAAATTCGGTAAACCTTACAAAGAAGCCCCCGCTTTCCCCGTTGTTTTCGTTTCTGTAAGCGGCGGTCGCGGATTCATCAGCGTTATCCGAAATGCATCTCACGGATAAAAACGGAATTTCCGCCTTATTGCAGACCGCCGCCTCTGCCGCAGACTCCATATCGCAGGCGAGGGCGGAAAAGCATTCCGTAACAAAGCGTCTGCTCTCATTCGTGCAAATAAAGCGATCGCCGGTGACGACAGAGCCGCCTATTGCCTCGGGGAAGGCTTTTTCGGCTGCCGAAACAAGTTTTTTATCGGCGATAAACCTATACTCACCGAACGGCTTTTCGCCCGCCTTATAGCCGAGGGCGGTGAGGTCGAAGTCGTGTTCGTAATAATCCGTCCCGATTATTATATCGGCATCGGCATCGGTTATCTTACCCGACAGTCCGCCCGAGACTACCACACCTGCGCCCATAACGATGAGTGCCGCAGTCGCCGCTGCGGCGTTTGTCTTACCCACACCGCAATAAACGGCAATCAGGTGAAAATCGGTATTATCCGCAGTGCGGTGATTGAGTGCGCGTCCTGCCCTGCCTATGACCGAAACAGGAGCGGCGCCCTTACCGATGAGTACCTTTTCGACCTTCTCATATTCCTTATCGTCGGCGATCAAAAGACCGACCGTGCGTATTTTTTCCATATCATCACCCATATTGCATCGCCGTTGAAGCCGTCTTGCCGCAACGGTTTGACGGTAAATATACGGCTGCTTGTACTTTCGACGCCTATATTTCCGCGCCGCACTTGGAGCAGTTTACGGTGCCGTCCACATTGAGTGCGCCGCACTCATTGCATACCACTCCGCCCGCAGACAGTGCTATCTCATCCTTGATCTCTTCAAGTTCGGCTATTTTTTCCTCCAGCTTTGCAACGGTGTTTTTGACCTCGTCCGGCACGCTGCCCTCCGCCTTCATCTTCTGATACGAAAGCTTGCCGAGCTTGGTGAACAGTGCCTCGATCTCCGAGTCCTTACCTATTGCCTTGAGTTTCAGTCTGCGCAGGTTGATCGCGCCTGTCGCGGTCCTTTTTACATCATCGCAAATATCCCTTGCGTATGCCGAGGTCTCATCAAATGCTTTCATAGATATATCACCTTTCCGCTGCGTTTTGCAGCTAAAGCTTACAGATTTTTATAAAAGTCCGATATTTCATTTTTTCTTTCGAGCATTACATCAAAGCGGCCGATGTACTCATAAGGGTACTTATAATTAAATATACGCTCGATACGCCCGCCGTATGGGTCTTTCAGTTTTGTTACCGCCGATGCGCCGCATGCAATGATGGTATGAGTCTCATCCATTATAAAGACATTATAGAGTCCCTCATATCCCGGTTTTGAGTAACCGACATTTTCAAGGTTGCCCACCGTTTTATTCTGACGGTACATATAATACGGCAGTATTCCCGCGCCGCGCAGCTTTTCATCGGCATATGCCAGCATTTCCGCCGCCCGGGCTCCGTCCGCTCCGTCATACATCTTTCCTGCGCCCGTAAGATTTGAGGCTCTCTTCATAGAGAGGGTATGGACCGTTATATTTTCGGGATCGAGCTCCAGCATTGCGTCTATACTGTTTTTGAAGGAGTCGACCGTATCTGTGGGCAGTCCCGCTATAAGGTCGGTATTTATATTGTCAAAGCCCTCTTCTCTTGCCATGGCGAAGGCATTTTTCATATCGGCAAATGTGTGTCTTCTGCCGACGGCGCGAAGCACCTCGTCGTTAGCGGTCTGCGGATTTACCGAAATGCGGGTCGCCCCGAGTTTTTTTATGACTTTGAGCTTTTCCCTGTTCAATGTATCGGGTCTGCCCGCCTCGACCGTATACTCGTCGGCAGAGGCGATATTGAAGTTGTCCTTTATTGCCGTCATCACCGTCAGAAGTTCTTCCGGATCAAGCACCGTCGGCGTACCGCCGCCGATATATACCGTCCGAAGGTGCAATCCCTCCGATTTTACCGTTTTTGAGACTGATTTGAGTTCCTCGCACAGGCATTTTATATATTCGGGTATCAGCTTTCTCGCCTCGGTCACCGAATGTGACACGAATGAGCAATAGCTGCATCTGCTCGGGCAAAAAGGTATCGACACATACAAGCTGAAATCAAGCGGCTTTGAAGTCTCGATGATCCGCTTTTCGGAAGCGCAGCAATCGGCGGTCAGTCTTATTTTCGACTCCCCTACCGAGTACTCCTCCTTTAACAGTCTTTCCGCTTCAATCACGCCGTATTCCGAAGCAAGTCTCGAATACAGTTTAACGGGGCGTATACCTGTCAGCATTCCCCATTCGGGGGTTATTCCCGTGAGCTTTGAAAGGCAGTAATACAGGCACTTTGCAATGCCGAGTTCGGCTGCGGAAGAGGCGGCGTCGCCGTCTATCCGTATCGTTTTTTCGGCGCTTTTGCCGTCTGCATTTACCGAAGCCGACGCGAAAAAGCTTCCGTTCTCCTCGGTTACTGCGGTATATATCCCGTCATCGGGTTCGCCGTGATCGGTGAATTCAAAGGTTTCAAAAGGAAAAAACAGGCGGCAGACCTTTTCGGGCTCGTATTTATGATGATGTCCGTTGAGTGAAAAAATCATAGCATTCTTCCGTAAACCGATAAAAATCTTCTTGAATTTCCGAGAGTTCCCGAGGGTCCGTGACCGGGATACAACATTGTCTCATCGGGCAGGGTCAGCACCCTCTCGATCGACCGTTTCAGGTCGGCTTTGTTTCCACCCGGCAGATCCGTTCTTCCCGCTCCGTGAACAAAAACGGTATCGCCGCACAGAAAACCACCGTCGACAAGGTAGCCGCAGCCGCCCTCGG
>CAUCSW010000073.1 GCA_958445555.1 uncultured Clostridia bacterium
CCATTTTTTCACCTCAAAAAAAATAAAAGACCCATCCGCGCTTTGTGATTCAGGCGGATAAGTCTCATCACTTACAACCATACCAGAGCCGCAAAGACTCAGAATGTTGATATGGTCACATTTCGAACGGTCTTTTTTAAGGCTGCCTTGTCTGCGGCTGACTGCCGCACCCGCGACCGCCTGCCCCGACTGCGATCGATAGCCTTGGCTTCGACCGACTGTGACGCTTTCCCGCTCGGAATGCCGATTACTCCCTTATGTGAATCCACTTATACCACAAATTCTCCGTTTTGTCAATCTTTTTGTTGCATTGGCATAACCTGTGTGGTATATTATATGTGTTATACACAAAGTTTCATACGATCGGATATTCTATCGGACAGAGATGAAAGAATATGGCAGATCATCCCACGGTAAAGAGAGGCGGCGGAAGGTGCGAGCCGCAGCGCGGGACTGCTTTTCCGCTTTCGGAGTCCGAAGGGTGCGCCCTTTACAGCGTTCACGAGCGGTCACACCGTTGAAAGGTGCGGCAATTTGGGTGGCAACACGGAGTCATTCGTCCCATTTTTTACGGTACGGGTGGCTTTTATTTTATGTAAGGAGAATCAAAATGCTTGACATCAGATTTGTAAGGGAGAATCCCGACATTGTAAAGCAGAACATCAAAAACAAATTTCAGGATGCAAAGCTTCCTCTTGTTGACGAAGTCATAGCGCTCGATGCCGAAAGCAGGCGCGTAAAGCAGGAGGCGGACGAGCTCCGCGCCAACAGGAACCGCCTTTCCAAGCAGATAGGCGTACTTATGGCACAGGGTAAAAAGGATGAAGCCGAGGCAACGAAAAAGGCGGTCACCGAGCAGGCCGAAAAGCTGGCGGCGGACGAAGCACTCGAAAACGAGCTTGAGGAAAAGATCCGCAAGATAATGATGACGATACCCAACATCATCGATCCTTCGGTTCCGATAGGAAAGGATGACAGTGAAAATGTCGAAGTCGAGCGGTTCGGTGAACCTGTCGTCCCCGATTTCGAAATACCGTATCATACCGATATCATGGAAAGATTCAACGGAATAGATATGGATGCCGCGGGAAGGGTGTCAGGCAACGGTTTCTACTACCTCATGGGCGATATCGCAAGACTTCATTCATCGATTCTCGCCTATGCGAGAGACTTTATGATAAACAAGGGCTTTACCTACTGTATTCCGCCTTTTATGATCCGTTCGAATGTCGTGACCGGCGTTATGAGTTTTGCCGAGATGGATGCGATGATGTACAAGATCGAGGGTGAGGATCTCTACCTCATCGGAACAAGCGAGCATTCCATGATAGGCAAGTTTATCGACACCGTGACTCCCGAGGAAAAGCTCCCCTACACACTCACTTCGTATTCTCCCTGCTTCCGCAAGGAAAAAGGTGCCCACGGAATCGAGGAACGCGGCATTTACCGCATCCATCAGTTTGAAAAGCAGGAAATGATCGTCGTCTGCAAGCCCGAGGACTCAATGGAGTGGTATAACAAGATGTGGAAGATGAGCGTTGAGCTCTTCCGCTCCATGGACATTCCCGTCCGTCAGCTTGAATGCTGCTCGGGAGATCTTGCCGATCTCAAGGTCAAGTCCTGCGATATAGAGGCATGGTCGCCGAGGCAGAAAAAGTACTTTGAGGTCTGCTCGTGTTCGAATCTCGGGGATGCTCAGGCGAGAAGACTCCGCATACGCGTTGCGGGAGAGGACGGCAAAAAGTATCTTGCCCACACCCTCAACAACACGGTGGTCGCTCCTCCGCGTATGCTTATCGCCTTCCTTGAAAACAACCTGAATGCCGACGGCAGCGTTAACATTCCCCTGCCTCTGCGTCCGTATATGGGCGGCACCGAAAAGCTCATTCCTAAAAAATAAGTGTTGACAAAACGAAAAAAAGGTCTATAATATCACTTGTAAAGGCAACGGCGTCTTTGGAACTGTAATCCGAGGACGCCGTTTATTGTTTTAAAAGTTCTCCGGTCCCGTGCCGGAGGATCGTTTATTTAAGTGTGTATCCCGATTGAAGAACGGAAAACACGCCGCAGCGAATAGCTGTCGGCACATCTGCGGCAGCACCGCAGCCGCACGGGCAAAACATACAAAACGGGTAATAAAAACAAGACATGGGGAAAGGACAGATAGATATGTCAAAGGAAGTAAAAGGCTTTGCCTATCATCAATTAAAGGAGCGCTATGTCGCCGAGTATAAAGACGGCAAATGGGGAAAAGGCGGACTGTCCGAGGACGCTGAAATAAGGCTCAACGAGTCGGCGTGCGTTCTTCAGTATGCCCAGACCTGCTTTGAAGGATTAAAGGCATACCGCACAAAGGACGGCAGGGTCGTTTGCTTCAGACCCGACCTTAATGCCGCGCGTCTTCACGACTCATGTGTAAGGATGATGATGCCGCCTCTGCCCGAAGGAATGTTTGAAGAGGCGGTGCGTGAGGTCGTTAAGGCAAACGAAGATGATATTCCGGATTACGAGACCGGCGGTTCACTGTATCTGAGACCCTATGTGTTCGGCAAAAACGCCGTCATCGGAGTCAAGCCCGCCACAGAGTTTGAATTCAGACTCTTTGCAACGCCGGTCGGAGCATATTTTTCCGGCGGAGCACGCCCGTTAAGGATCCGCATAAGCGATCTCGACCGCGCGGCACCTCACGGAACCGGTCACATCAAAGCGGGACTCAATTACGCCATGAGTCTGTATGCCATAACCGATGCACACGCAAACGGATATGACGAAAACCTCTACCTCGACTCCGCGACCAGAACATATATTGAGGAAACGGGCGGCGCAAACATCATATTCATAACAAAAGACGGCAATCTCGTAACACCGAAATCGCCCACCATACTCCCCTCTATCACCCGCCGCTCGCTTCTTTATGTAGCGGAGCATTACCTGGGCATCAAAGCCGAAGAGAGACCCATAAGGCTTGATGAGATAGGCGACTTTGCCGAGTGCGGACTCTGCGGCACCGCTGCGGTCATCTCACCTGTGGGAACCATAGACGACCACGGAAAAGAGTACCGTTTCGGCGCGGAAAGCGGCAAGTCGGTAATAGAAAAGCTCTATAGGACACTTATCGGCATCCAGCACGGTGAGATCGAAGCTCCCGAGGGCTGGCTCAAAGAGATCAGGTGACGACTATGAAGATCGCCGTAATAGGTGCGGGCGCAATGGGATGCCTTTACGCCTGTATGCTTTCCGAAAAAAATCAGGTCACACTGTATGATATCAGCCGTGACACCGTCGATGCGATAAACAACAACGGCATCGTTATGCGCTCGCCCGACGGGAGCGAATCCATTTTTAAGGTACCCGCAAGATCCGATGACGGAAGGGAAGCTGCCGAGCTTGTTATACTTTTTGTCAAGGATACCGCCAGCAGGGCGGCGCTCAAGGGTTACCGTCGGCTCATCTCGGACTCTTCATTGTTGTTATCTCTTCAGAACGGAATGGGCAACGAGGAGATAATGGAAGAGTTTGCCGACATAAGCAATATATTTCTCGGCACCACAAAGCATAACTGCGTGAGCCTTGCACCCGGGGTCATATATCACTCGGGCTCGGGGATCACCCATGTCGGCTCACCCTCGGGAAGCAAAGGTGCCTCCGTTATCGGAGACTGTTTCAGGTCATCCGGGATCGAGACCGAAGAATGCGAGGATGTCAAACGCCTCTTATGGGAAAAGCTTTTTGTCAATATGACGATCAATCCGATAACCGCCGTTTTGGGTACAAAGATATCCCTCATCGCCGAAAGCGATCCCGCAAAGCAGCTTGCAAGGGCTCTCATAGATGAAGCGGTAGCGGTAGCCGAACGCGACGGCGAAGTGTTTGACGCGGGCGAAGTATTCAGCGGACTGATCTCCACCGCCCGAGCGCTTTCAAGCGGTACCGCTTCAATGTGTCAGGATATAGAACACGGCAGGCGCACCGAGATCGACTTTATAAACGGCGCCGTCGTAAGGCTCGGCGAAAAATACGGTGTTCCGGCACCCACACATAAGGCAATATGCCTTATGGTAAAGGCTAAGGAGTCTTTACCGCGCTGAACCTCCTCTTCATCCGACACCTCATTCCTTGCCTCTTAGCCTCTCGCCCTCTCGCCCCTTGTCTCCTCACTCCCATGTCTCCTCACTCCCATGTCTCCTCACTCCCCTGCCTCCTCGCCTCACCCGCCTTGCTTCTACCTCTCAACTCGCCTGCTCCTCACGGCGGCGACGGGAGTGTTACAGGCGCGGACATACCGTTCACATATACCGGCTGTTGTCGGCAGGCGTAGATGGCGGATGTGAGCGGGACGAGGGTAAAACAGTGAACAGGCAAAAGAGTATGTCCGCTGCAGCTGGCAATAAAAGAAAGCGCGGCGCGACATACGCTTTTTTCCCGCTTTTTCTTCGGTTCAAGGACTGCTCTGAGACCGCAAATGATGCTAAGACGGGAATAGGATAAAAAAAGTGACAAATTATTTAATTTAGTGCTTGATTTTTCGCTTCTGCAGTGGTAATATAATATGGCAGCTTTTAATAACGATCTGCGCCGGTAGCTCAGCTGGATAGAGTGTTTGGCTACGAACCAAAAGGTCAGGGGTTCGAATCCCTTCCGGCGCACCAGAAAAGAAACACCCTTTGTCGGTAGACAAAGGGTGTTTCTTTTCAACTAAATCCGTCCTTGCGGACGGGATAAATCCCACTTTCGTGGGA
>CAUCSW010000074.1 GCA_958445555.1 uncultured Clostridia bacterium
CATCATTTTTGATGATGTTATGGAAACGAATTTTGTATCCAGTCAGTTATTTGCAATAACTTATTTGCACCCCCTTCGTCTTAAAATGCACCCCCTAAAATGACTTTGCACCCCCTTATCTCAAAAGGGGTGCATTTGTGTTAAAATTAGGGTTAGTCTTCAAAAAATCCTCATTCTTGCGAATGGGGATTTTTTTTACTGGTACAGACAAATGCAAAAAGCGATGAGAACTGATATAATCCGAAACCCATCGGGGGCTTATTATATCTACATATTCGATTTACATTTCTGCTTTTTCAATAATAACACATTCTACAATAACACCTGAGGATTTTGACTGTATCAGTCGCTTCATCACGTTTACGCAGTCAATCGGTACCGCTGCAACGGTGTACAAAAGCTTATATGTCGTTTTGTGTGCTTGTAACCACTGCGCATCATGCCATGTTTGCAGACTGATCGGTGATGAATATGTCGTCTGCTATTTCAGTCGATCCTTCATTGGGCGGCTGGCAGGAAGTCGGGCATGAGGTACGGCAGCAGCGGTCGGAGCGCAGGCGCTTAAAAAAGGAGGACAGGATATCTCCGCACTCTTTCTCAAGCACTCCGCCTTCGGACTTGGGGAAATGGTTAAAAGGAAAACTGAAAAGATCGGTCACCGAACCGCAGCAACCGTTTTTGTTGTCGTAGGCTCCGAAAACAACTCTTTCTATCCGTGAATTGATTATTGCTCCTGCGCACATCGGGCAGGGCTCAAGGGTGACATAAAGTGTGCACCCGGGCAGCCGCCAACCGCCGAGGGTGCTGCAGGCATTTCCTATCGCCTCTATCTCGGCATGGCAGAGCGCGTTCTTCTGCTTTTCCCGACGGTTTCTGCCGGTCGATATTATTTGTCCGTCTTTTACAATCACCGCGCCCACGGGCACCTCTCCCTCGGCTTCGGCAATGGCAGCCTGCTTAAGCGCTTCTTTCATAAACTGTATGTCCTGTGTGTCGCCGTCTTTCATTTTGTCTCCGTTTCATAAAATTGATCTGCTTATACTTTGATTTTAAGCAAGGACACCGAGAACTTGATAAGAGATAGCCTTGAGTGCAAGAACTATTATAATGATTATCATACAGGGTGATGACATTGCCGATGTCAGGGTCGATTTTACATCGGTGATCGACGGATCCTCTTCTACCTTGAGAAAGTCAGGCGAACGCCGCGAGAGGATTAGTGCACTTACAAGCGCCGCCGAGCAGGCGACTATAAAGTATATTGCGGAAATGACCGACATGGTGCCGCCCGACACATCCTTTGTCGCGTAATCGAGTATGATCGACATGAGATTATTTAAAAAATGTATCGCCATCGGGACCCACATACTGCCCGTCTGCACATAAGCGATCGCAAGCCCGAGTCCCGTAATGAAGGCAAAGGGTATCTGAACGAAGTTTCCGTGCATCATACCGAAAAGAAGCGCGGATATGAATACTGCGGTTGACTTAGAGGTCTTCTCGGTTATCAATCCCATGGTGACGCCGCGGTATGCAAATTCTTCAAACAGTGCGGGCAAGACCGCCACCGTGAATGCAGACAGTATGAACCCGCCGATGCCGGACGGGAGGTCGATGTCATTGTATACGGGCGGGATGCCGATGATCGTCATAATGCTGCCGAGAGCATTTGAGACGATATTTCCTATCATTGCAACGCCGAGACCGAAGAACAGGAACGGTACGGCAAGCCCTTTTTTCGGTTTTGAATAGCTCATCATACTTCTGAGCGGCTTCTTTGAGAATTTTGACGCTATGAGAAAGGGAATAAACATTATGAAGGGCGAATACAAAGCGTTTATAATTAAATTCAGCTTGGGGTCGGAAAGAATATTGCTGTTTCCCGAAGAGAACATAAGAACGGCGCTGACGGCGGTAAGAACGACGGAAAATATTTCGGCAAAGCCCTGAGACAACAGGACCGCGCCGCCCGCGCGATTGCCCGCCGCCCTTGCGTTTCGCCGCAATTCCGTTCTGCCGTCGACAGTCTCGTTCGGTATTTGCGCGACTGTTGCGGATGCTGACTCGCCCGCGACTGATGTGATGTTTACGCCGTTCGGGTTTTCCATACTGCAATGCTCCTTAATGTTATATAACGGTTATTCAATCTAAAGTTACAATAACGGTCTGCTAAAAAAATACCGCCAGCGGCACTGATTCGACAAATTTATTATACATTATATAATCTCAAATGTAAATAAAAAGGTCGGCGATTGTTATAATAATCTTAGCGTCGGTTGATGATTATCGGGGTACGGGATGATAATCAAATAAGCATGAGCGGATTGCTATCGGCAACGCATGCGGTTGTTGTTAACACGGGAGATTGTTGCCCGAACAGGCAGTTTATTTACACACAGTCTGCAAGGGAGCGGTTGTAAAAAAGCGCCGGGGAAGAGAACCGCACGGGCGGCAGCGCCGCGATGCGCGCCGAGATGCGCGCATAAAAAACGGGCACGGCGGGCAAGAGCACCGTGTTTTGCGGCGGATCGGCAATGCGGCTTACTTAAAAAAGTGTGTGAGGGCATTCGCCGCCGTGCTCGTTTTCGCGCTCTCCCTCGGGGAGGGCGCGCGGCGCTGCCTTAAAAGCAAACTCGCCGCCCGGCGCCGACTGCCGCTCCTGTCATGTTTGCTGTGTTTGTCGTATTTGCTTTTTGTGAGCCGCGCTCTTTGCGGCTGCGCTCTCTGAAGCTGTTAAATGTCGAAAATTTAGGTATAATTACCTTATTTCGTTTATATAAAGAAGAAATATCAGCAACATTTGTGAAATGTATACAAAAAACCGCATTTTTTTATTTATAATAACACTTGAAATTGAATGCGGAGTATAATATCATATATCGGGAGAGTGTTAACAGATGTCGGAAACTCAGAAATCAAAGAAAAAATCAGAGCCCGCGACTGTCGGAAATAAATGCGAAGTCGGTGCGGCAAAAAAACAGACAGGTGCAGTTAGGCCTGTTCGTGAAAACGAAATAATGCCAAAAAGCGGTGTGACCGCAGCGTCCGGGTCCGAGGTCAAGTCGGCAGGACTGGGTGCGGTCGGGTCCGTCGATAAAAACGGTACAAACAAAAAATCGGGAGAAAAAGGAGATCCGTCTATGTCAAAGGTCACGGTCAAAGAATTCGCCGATGCGGTAGCGGGTAAGCTAAATCATGTTTTCGGCGTTACACCCGAGCAGGCTTCGGACGAGCTTTTCTATAAAGCTACCGTCCTCGCAGTGTTGGATATAATGAGAAACAGGCGCCACGGATTTAAAGACGAAATAGAAAAGTCCGGGGCTAAGACTGTTTATTATCTCAGTATGGAGTTCCTTATGGGACGGTCACTGAAAAACAACCTTTACAATCTCGGAATTACGGACACCGTGAAGAAGGCGCTTGAGAGATTCGGCGTAAAGCTTGACGGTCTTTATGAGCTTGAACCCGATGCGGGACTCGGTAACGGCGGTCTCGGAAGACTTGCCGCCTGTTTCCTTGATGCGCTTACGACCGGCGGGTACTCCGCAATGGGATACTGTATTAAATATGAGTTCGGTATATTCAATCAGAAATTCGCGGACGGATGGCAGACCGAAATGCCTGAGTTCTGGCTTCCCGGCGGAAGTGTATGGCTCGTTGAAAGAGCCGCCTCCGCGGTAGATGTCAACTTCGGCGGCGAGGTCAAGGAAAGCTGGGACGGCAATTATCACAGCGTGAATATCGAAAATTATACCACCGTCCACGCCGTACCGTATGATCTTATGGTCGCGGGAGGAGACGGTAAGAGTGTAAATGTTCTCCGCCTTTGGAGTGCGGTCAAACCCGAGATCGATATGCAGGCGTTCAACCAAGGCGACTATGTCAAGGCGCTTGAGCGTCAGGCAATGGCCGAGGTCATCAGTAAGGTGCTTTATCCCGAAGACAATCATCCCGAGGGCAAGTCTCTTCGCCTCCGTCAGCAGTACTTCCTTGTGTCTGCGTCGATACAGGATATTCTTAAGCGCCACCTTGCGAGATACGGAACGCTTGACAATCTTCCCGAAAAGGCGGCGATACACATAAACGATACCCACCCCGCTCTCGTTATTCCCGAGCTTATGCGTTATCTGCTTGATGAATGCTGATACAGATGGGATAAAGCGTGGGATATCGTCTGCCGCACGACCGCGTATACCAATCACACCGTTATGCGCGAAGCGCTTGAGTGCTGGCAGGTAAGTATGTTCAAGTCGTTGCTGCCGAGGATATATCAGATCGTGACCGAGATAGACAACCGCTTCCGCACTGCCACATGGAAAAAGACTCACGACGCTTCAATGGTCGAGCGCACGGCGATAGTCCAGAGCGGTGTCGTCAGAATGGCAAACCTCTGCGTTGTCGCCTGTCATTCGGTCAACGGCGTTTCGGCCATCCATTCAAAGATACTCACCGATACTGTGTTTAATGACTATTATAAGCTTACACCCGATAAGTTCACCAATGTCACCAACGGTGTTACATTCCGCCGCTGGCTTTGTCAGGCAAATCCCGAGCTGACATCGCTTATAAGCGAATGCATCGGTACCGATTTCATATATAAGACTTCGGAGCTCGGCAAATTTGCATCCTTTTCCGATGACAAGTCGGTGCTTGAGCGTCTTGACAAGATAAAGAGAGACAACAAGGTTCGTTTCTCCGATTTTGTAAAGGGTCAATACGGTATAGAGGTCAATCCCGAT
>CAUCSW010000075.1 GCA_958445555.1 uncultured Clostridia bacterium
CTTACGACAGTTTCGGTAGGAATCTTCATTTCAAAGATAAGATCCTGCATACCGCGGTTTTCGACCATCTTTTCGAGGTCGGTCATAACCTTGTTCTCATATCCCGTGTAGGTATGAACAACATACCATCTGGCTTCTGCTTGTTCAGACATTTTCTACCTCCCGACCTTACTTTGTGATCAGGTCGATAAGAGCGACCACGCCTAAATCAAGAAGCCATATGAACACACCGAGAACCGCGCACATTGCGAGCACGATAAGGGTGTTTTTCACTACCGACTTGGGACCGGGCCATACAATCTTATGAATCTCGCTCTTGTATTCACGGAAGAACTTTTTGATCTTCTTCGGAATGGTAAGTCCGTTTCCGCCGGCTTCTGCCACCGTAACATTGTCATAAACCAGAATATACGCGGCACTTGATATGAATGCGGCGAGGATCACCAGAGAAGTGATCAGGACGAAGGGGGTATAGACCGCATTGCCGAAAGCGGCATCGGGGTATATACGCAGATCAAAGAATCTCCAGGGTCTTGAAAGAGCGACAACGAGCATGAACACGCCCGCAACGCCGTTAAGACCGAGGTTAAACCAACGACCCGCCTTCGAATTTTTCGAAAAGTTGAATCCGGCAGCTATTGCCGCGAGCAGCACCAGAGTCATTGCAAAGATGATCTTGGGTGATCTTGCAAGGGATCCGAGATCGGTGACGGATCCGCCGAAGGCAAGCTGCGCGCCTGCCAGCTTTACGGATTCGGCTCCGATAGTGCAGCTTACGAAGTCTGTGAAGAAGAGCACAAATCCCGCAACGGTAAGAACGAGGGTAAGTATTCTGAGAATTTTTGATAAAACTTTCATAGATTTACCTCCCTATTTCGTTTCCTTGTGAAGAGTGTGCTTCTTGCAGAAGGGGCAATACTTGTTCATTTCAAGTCTGTCCGGATCATTCTTCTTGTTTTTCATTGTGTTGTAGTTGCGCTGCTTGCATTCGGTGCAAGCTAAAGTGATTTTAACTCTCATTTGACGGCACCTCCCGTTTTACGGATATATCAGAGCTGTCCCCGATGGGAAAGCCAGCCGCCCTCGTCGGTCGATCGCGCTTCGCCGCATAAAAATGCGAAAGCGCCCGAAGCGAAACGAACCGCAGGTCTGCTTAAAATAGACCCTTTGCAGAGGTAAAAAGATTATACCACATATATACAATCAGGTCAAGCATTTTTTGAGATCGTCCGCTCGGGGCGCATATTATATATGTTATAAATGAGACCGAATGAGTTTTTGCCGCGATTCACCGGGTCGCAGAGAACCGGCGGAGAAATATCGGGCGGCACCGCGCGACCGCTTCGGCGGTCGCGGGGAACGGGGCTGCACTGAAAATCGATAGGAGCACCTTTTCCGCTCGCCCCCGTTTCCGCCGCGCTCCGCGCGGCGCGGTGCCGCCCGCATCCATGCGCTTATTTATGATACCTTTTTCCCGCCGTGATCGAGTATGCCCTGTAAAGCTGCTCCAGCAGCATTACGCGCGCAAGCTGGTGGGGAAATGTCATCTTTGACATCGAAAGGCGAAGAGATCCTGCTGACTTCACCCTGTCCGAGAGTCCGTAAGACCCGCCGATGATGAAACACAAATCCGAAATGCCGTCCACCGCCGAACGATCGAGAACTGCGGCAAGCTCCTCACTGCTCAATTGCCTGCCTTCTATACACATCGGAATTACAAATGCGTGATTAGGTATCTTTTGCAGTATCCGATCAGCCTCCTCTTCGATTGCGGCAAGGATGCCGCTTTCGCTGCCGTCGTCCGTTCTGCAGGGCGGCAGCTCGCATATATCGAGCCTGCAAAACGCACCGAGGCGTTTTTGGTATTCGCTTACCGCGTCCGAAAGATACTTTTCTTTCAGTTTTCCAATTGCTATAACGGTTACTCTCTGCATTTTGCGATCGCCTGCCTTTCACGGGTCCCGAACCTGCGGTACGGATTTGTTTTGCCCTCTGTTTGCTGCTTGCCGTTCCTGATGTCTTTCTCATTTCACCGTAAGTAACGGTCAAAAATGGGAAGTCGACCCGCAGTCAGATGTTGATGATGCTGCCTCCCGACGGCTCTGCGACGGTCAGCGCATAATCGATGTTTTCCTTAATGCCCGATGCGAGAAGACTGCCCACCGCTGCGGATCTCGCGGCTTCCGGCAGGTTGTTTTCTCGGCTCAGATGCGCAAGAATAAACCTGACGGCACCGCTTTCGACGAGTGCGGGCAGCTCCGAGGAACAGGCTGTGTTTGAAAGATGACCGTAGTCACTTGCTATGCGCTTTTTCAGATCGTAGGTATACGGACCCGTCTGAAGCCGCGTAACATCGTGATTCGATTCTATCAGCACGGTCCTGCAACCGGAGATCTCCCTTCTGACTGTGTCGGTGACCTTGCCGAGGTCGGTGCATACTGCCGCCCTTTCGCCGTTTGCGAAGGTGACAGTATACCCGCGGGAACCCGGACTGTCGTGCATGGTGTCGAATGCCGTTACCGAAAGCTCGCCCACCCGCACCGAACCGACGAACGGCACCGCGTCACAGTCTGGAGGGAGCGCGTCCTTCGATGCGATACATTCAAGCGTTGCCTCCGATCCGAAAACGGGAATACGGTACTTCTTGATAAAGTTTTTAAGCCCTTTTATATGATCGATATGGGCGTGTGTCACAAAGATTGCCGACAGTGACGAAGGCGATATGTCCCTTTCTTCAAGCGATGAGCATAACATCCTGGCACTGACGCCTGCATCGATAAGTATTGCCGTGCCGTTTGAAGATATGTAGGTGCTGTTTCCGCTGCTTCCGCTGAAAAGCGGACAGATCTTTGCCATATGGGATTCCTTTCTTTTGTCCGATTGAGTTCTGTCTTGCATCGCATTTTCATCCTGCGAATTTTTATGTAAGACGCCCGGCTTTTGCGGGAATTCTTAAAGACCGCCCCTTAAACGGAGCGGTCCGAAAAAAGCTTTATGTTTGGGAGAAGAGATCAATCACTTAATGCGAAATTGTTTGAAGGACAACAGGCAGGTGATAAGACCGCCTTCAAATTCGAAAGCTATAAGGCAATGCGCTGCTCGTCTTCGTCGGGACGGAAAGCCCTGCATATGTCCGCACCGAGCGCTTTAAGTTTTTCAACGATGTTTTCATATCCGCGGTCGATGTATTTTATGTTGTCAATCTCGGTCTTTCCCGATGCCGAGAGACCGGCAATGACAAGCGCCGCTCCCGCTCTCAGATCGGTCGCACTTACGGGCGACGACTTGAGCTGAGGCACACCGTTGACAACGGCCACCTTACCGTCGACCTGTATGTTCGCGCCCATAAGATTGAGCTGATCTACATATCTGAAACGGTTATCCCATACGCCCTCCGATACCACGCTGACTCCGTCCGCAGTCGAAAGGAGAGCGGTTATCTGCGGCTGCATATCGGTAGGAAACCCGGGATGAGGCATGGTTATTATATTGCACTTTTTAGGACGGCAATCCATGACCACCCTGACCGCTTCGTCGTACTCATATATCGTTGCACCTATTTCGGTAAGCTTTGCGGTGATGGATTCAAGGTGCTTGGGTATCACATTTTTTATGAGAACATCTCCGCGGGTCGCGGCTGCTGCCGCCATATATGTGCCTGCCTCTATCTGATCGGGGATTA
Organism: uncultured Clostridia bacterium; assembly: GCA_958445555.1. Taxonomy (GTDB): domain Bacteria; phylum Bacillota; class Clostridia; order Oscillospirales; family Acutalibacteraceae; genus RGIG7384. The sequence goes on from CAUCSW010000075.1 coordinate 3,683, forward strand.
TACTGTAAGATGTGCCGCGAAGCTCGCTTACACCGCGGATCTTTATCACCGATGTTCCGGCACCCATTATGTCAGCGCCCATGGAGTTCAGGAAGTTGGCGAGGTCGACGATATGGGGCTCCTTTGCGGCGTTGTCTATAATGGTAAGACCCTTCGCCTTTGCGGCGGCAAGCATTATATTTATCGTGGCGCCGACCGAGACCTTGTCAAGATATACCGAAGAGCCTATAAGCTCGTCCGCCTTTGCTTCTACCATGCCGTTTTCGATCGAAACCGAAGCGCCTAAGGCCTCAAAGCCCTTGATATGCTGATCGATAGGCCTTACGCCGAAGTCGCAGCCGCCCGGAGGAGCAACCTTGGTGCGATGAAATCTTCCGAGCATCGCGCCCATAAAATAACTGCTTGCTCTCATCCCCGAGGTCATCGAAGAGGGGAGTACCCACGAGGAAACATATCTCGTATCGATCTCGACCTTATGAGGGTTCAGAGAGCGGACCGATGCGCCGAGATCGTGAAGGATCCTGAGTATAAGGGAAACATCTGATATTTGGGGAAGGTTTTCTATAGTGCAAACACCGTCGCAAAGCAGGACGGCAGGCAAAATCGCAACGGCGGCATTTTTCGCACCGCTGATCTCAACTTCGCCGGCAAGCCGCTTTCCGCCGTTGATGATGATCTTTTCCATTATAAACTCCGTCAAATAAATGTACGCCGACGGGAGAAGACGAAACACAAGAGCACACGGAAACACAACGCGTTCCCGTTTTGCGGTCAGTGCCCGACTTTACTGTCGCGCGGCGCCATGAAGGTCGGATCGACGGGACTTCCGAAAAGGGTGGACCCGTTGTTGGAATTCAGCCGATCGATCTGAGGAAAAAAACACATTATATGGGATTTCTACCTAAATTATACACATATGATGTGCCGATGTCAAGGCAAATTGACAGTTTACATAATTTTTAACCGTAAGCCGACAGGTGTTCGATTCTCGTCAGATTAAGCCTTATAAAGACGACAAGTGAAAATACGCCGAAAATACACCA
>CAUCSW010000076.1 GCA_958445555.1 uncultured Clostridia bacterium
TTTAAAAGATCGGTGTCGCCCTTTGCGCCCTTTCCGAAGCGATAATTGAAGCCGCAGGATACGGCGATGACATCATTTTCGGAAAACAACCGATCCAAAAATTCCTCAGCCGACATATCCCTGACCTCGCCGAAGTCGAGAATCTTTACGGCAAAACCCGATTCACGAAGTTTGTCCGCCTTGTGTGACGAGGACAGGATAAGGCCCTCGGACTTTGTCGGTGACGGCGGCACGCGGAATGTTACCGCGACAGGTAAAACGCTGCCGCCTCCCGCACCTCCGCCGACGGCGGATTCGGTTTCCTCACAGTGCGTCTCGGCAAGCGGCGAACGGTGTGCCGCGGTGGATTCCGCGCCTTTCACCGCAACGGATTCCGCGCCGTGCGCCGCAGCAAGCGCCGCATCAAGTACCGCACGGTGGCCTATGTGCAAACCGTCAAATGTGCCGAGAGCAATTGAAACTTTTTTTCTCATATACTTATATTTCTCCGTAGGAGTGTTATCTATTTTTAAGGGAATGATGCCCCGTTAACCGACGGTATATACTTACCTGACAGCTTAAGCTGACGGGAGTCGAACCGCTGTCGGTTTTGATCGGATGATTTCGCCCATGCTGCGTTAAAGACCTTGTAAATAACTTAGGCAAACAATAATAATCCGAATCAGTTTTTTCGCTGCGGATTTTCCGCATTGCTGCGTTAAAATCCTCGTTAATCCGAAAGGATTAACTGTGTTTTATGCCTTGCACTGCAAAAAGAAATTTCCGAACAACAACGGCAGCGCCGTGCGCTGCCTCGTATACCGTTTTTTCGAAACTGCCCCGCGCGAACCGCACGTCCCTTCGCTACGCAAAATAAGTGCCCGCCTGTCCGTGCCTCGCGTCACCTTTCGGCAATAACGCACTTAACCCGAAGCGAACCCGCCGCCTTGTCAAGCTCGCCGAGCCCTAAAAACTCTTTGTTTCCGAACACTTTAAATGTTTCCCCGCCGCAATCGGGTATATTTATCCGATCGGCGGATAATTCCCCGCCGTTCATAAATCTTTCCGCCTGCTTTGCGGTTATGTTTATGTTACCGAACTGCGGCACAGCAAGGTGCGCAGGCAGTAAAAATTGCTTCGGATCTGATTCGATTATTTCAAGCGAGGCGCATTCGGATATCGAAAACCCGGCGGTTTCCGTCCTCCTTAGCGCCGTCATAACAGCACCGCACCCGAGCGCCCTACCGATATCGTCGGCAAGGCTCCTTATATATGTGCCCTTTGAGCATCCGACGTCGACCGTAAGGTCACTGCCGTTCCGCTCAATGAGATCAATGAAATTTATCCGCACCTTTCTCGGCTCGCGGACGATCTCTTCCCCGCTTCTCGCAAGTTCGTAAAGCTTTTTTCCGTTTTTCTTTATCGCCGAATACATCGGCGGCACCTGCATATATTCACCGATGAAGCTGCGAAGTACCCCGCCGAGCTCTTCGTCCGAAACATCGACGGCGCTCTCGGAAATGACCTTGCCCGTAATGTCAAGCGTGTCGGTCGTTATACCGAGCCTTATGCACGCGAGATACCTCTTGTCCTGCTCGGTAACATACCCGCAAAGTCTTGTTGCCCTTCCTATAAGAACCGGCAAGACCCCCGTCGCAAGCGGATCAAGCGTTCCCGTGTGCCCGGCACGCTTTTCGGAATATATTCTTCTTATTGCCGCGACCGCGCCGAAAGAGCTTATTCCCGATGGCTTGTCTACAAGAATAAGTCCGTTCATTCGTGTCTACCGCATCTTTCTATCTCGTCGAGCGCACTCCTCAGTACGGCATCGACCGCCGACTCTCTTGTGCCTTCCATACGGCAGCCGGCGGCACATTTGTGCCCTCCGCCGCCGAGAGCGGCGCATATTTCCGCGGCATCGTACGGCGGAAATGTTCTGACGGACGCCTTGAACACTCCTTTTTCCCGCTCCTTAACGGTTATCCCCACCGATACACCTTCAATCGTTCTGGGAATTGCCGCCACTCCGTCCAGCTCGGAAATATCCGCTTCGGGAGACGACAGTGTCTCATAATCGAGTACGGTGATCGCAAGCACCCCGTCCGCATAAAAGGTCATATTTTCATACGCTTTTTTCTCAAGGAACAATCTGCCCTTGGTCACCGTCTCAAAAAGCAGACGGTTTACGAATTTGAAGTCGGCGCCGAGACGCATAAGCTCCGCGGCGGCAATGTGTGTTTCGGGGCGCGTGTTGCCGTATTTGAAGCAACCCGTGTCGGTAGCAATGCCCGTATAAAGGGCAGTTGCGATACTTTTGCTCGGAATAACGCCGAGTTCCTTTGCAACCTCAAAAACGACCTCCGACGCCGCACCCGCATCGCCGTCCAATAAAAGCCTTTCGGCATATCGGATGTTTGTCGGATGATGATCGATGCACAATTTGCATTCACGGCATAACTCTTCCGCAATACCGCTTGTGAGCTTCGGATCTGCGATGTCAACTGCGATAACCGTTCTGTTTTCGGGTATTTCGTCGGCTGACGCCGCCTTTCCGAGATAGCCGTATTTTCGGGGGATCGCATCCCCGCACACGACCGATGCGCGTTTGCCGATCTCCTCCAATATTTCCTTAAGACCGAAGGCGGAGCCTAAAGTATCCCCGTCGGGAGAAGAATGAGTCAGGATAACAAAGTTGTCATTCTGCCGCAAAAACAGGGCTGCTTCTTCGGCGGTCACCGTTCTGCACGCTTCGCTCATTCCTTTTCCTCCGTTTCAAAGGAATCGATTATTCTTGATATTTCGGCGCTTTTGATGATAGAATCATCCGCAACGAACCTCAGCTCGGGGACCTTTCTGAGTGATAGCCTTTTTCCGAGCTCACGGCGCATAAAACCGGCGGCGCTTTTAAGTCCCTTAACGCTTTCTTTCGTCTTCTCGCTGCCCTCAATGGCACTTACATATACGGTCGCGTAAGACAGGTCGCCCGACACATTGACCTTAACGATACTTATCAGCTCGCTCACGCGGGGATCCTTTACCTCGCGGAGCAGAGCAGACAATTCCCTTTCGATATCGGAAGTGACCCTTCCGAGCTTATATCCGGGCATTGAGCCTCCCGCCTTTCAAATATCAGTCTCTGTATTCTTCAATGATGAACGCTTCAAAGTTATCTCCCGGCTTGATGTCGGAATACTTCTCAAGACCTATTCCGCATTCGTAGCCCTGAGCCACTTCCTTCACATCGTCCTTAAAACGGCGGAGAGACGCTATTGCGTCCTCAGCCACCACAATGCCGTCGCGAATGACCCTGATACGGCAGTTTCTGTTCACCTTGCCGTCGGTAACATAGCAGCCCGCAATAACGCCGACACCCGTGATTTTATATGTTTCGCGGACATCGACCGTTCCCATAATGACCTCACGGGTCTTGGGTGCCAGCATACCCTTCATTGCCGATTCGATCTCTTCGATGCAATCGTATATAACGCGGTACAGACGCATATCGACTCCGTCTCTCTCGGCTGCAGCTTTAGCAACGGGGTCGGGTCTTACATTGAATCCGACTATGATAGCGCCCGATGTCGCGGCAAGCATTTCGTCCGATTCGTTTATCGCACCCACGCCGCCGTGTATGACCTTCACGCGCACCTCATCGTTGGAAAGCTTGACAAGCGATTCGCGGACCGCTTCGACAGAACCCTGAACATCGGCTTTGACGATGATGTTAAGCTCTTTGAGTTCGCCCTCTTCAAGCTGATCAAAGAGATTGTCAAGAGTGACCTTTCTCGCCGCGTTGAACTCTGCTTCCTTAGCCTTTTCTTTTCTCTGATCGACAAGCTGACGGGCAAGACGTTCATCCGAGACCGCGTCAAATGCATCACCTGCTGAAGGGACCTCGTCAAGTCCCGTGATCTCAACAGGTACCGAAGGACCTGCTTCGGTAAGTGCCTTGCCGTTCTCGTTGACCATTGCCCTTACACGGCCGACCGACGAACCTGCAACGATAATGTCACCGGGATGAAGCGTTCCTGCCTGAACGAGCAGCGTCGAAACAGGGCCTCTGCCCTTGTCGAGCCGTGCCTCAAGCACAACTCCCCTTGCACGCCTGTCGGGATTGGCGCGAAGCTCCTGCATTTCCGCAACAAGAAGAATGTTCTGAAGGAGATCCTCTATTCCGGTCTTTGTCTTTGCCGAAACGGGGACGCAGATGATGTCGCCGCCCCACTCCTCGGGAACGAGCGACTGCTCTGTGAGCTGCTGCTTTACCCTGTCGGGGTTGGCGTCCGGCTTATCCATTTTGTTGATGGCAACGATTATCTGAACTCCCGCTGCCTTCGCGTGGTTGATAGCCTCTATTGTCTGTGGCATGATACCGTCATCGGCGGCAACAACAAGGACCGCAATATCGGTAGCCATGGCGCCCCTCTGCCTCATAGAGGTAAAAGCGGCGTGTCCGGGCGTGTCGATGAATGTTATGTTGTGGCCGTCGTGATTTACTCTGTAAGCACCGATAGACTGGGTTATTCCGCCGGCTTCCGTATCGGTGACGGCGGTGTTCCTTATGGCATCGAGCAGCGAGGTCTTGCCGTGGTCGACATGTCCCATTACGCAGACGACCGGATCGCGCGGCTTGAGATCCTCCGCCTTGTCCTCGGCGGTATCCATTATACGCTCTTCAATGGTGACTACGACCTGCCTCTCGATCTTGGCTCCGAGTT